>CANPZR010000035.1 GCA_947589175.1 uncultured Lachnospiraceae bacterium
AAAGGCGTTCGATGAGAGAGTGGGAGCGATGCTCGACAACACGCTGAAAATGGCGATCGTCGAGTTTGAAAAGCTCCCCTGTGAGCAGGATTTGGCGATTCTTCGGAACATTTTATACGAGGGAATCTGGACAAAATACAATCAAAAAAAGACAGAGGCGGGGGAGCGCGCCCTGTGAGCTGTCGTTGAAAAATGGAGGAGATCATGAACGATCCATACAGTGTGCTCGGCATTACGAGAGGAGCGACGGACCGGGAGATAAAAAAGGCGTATCGGGAGATGAGCCGGAAGTATCATCCGGATTCCTATTCCGATGAATTTCAGAAAAAACAGGCGGAGGAGAAGTTCCGCCAGGTGCAGGAGGCCTACAACCAGATCGTGGCGGAGCGTTCCGGCAAGGGGACGCAGAGTTACGGAGGCGGTTATGGCGGTTTTGGGGGCGGCTCCCAGAATTATTCTGAGGAGGACCAGCATTTGATGGCGGCTATGAATTACATCAATGCCCGCCGCTTTAACGAGGCGATCAATGTGCTGAACTCGATTCCCAATCACAGCGCCAAGTGGTATTATCTCAGCTCCTATGCCAATCTGGGACTGGGAAACAATGTGGTGGCGCTGGATTACGCGAAGCAGGCCGCGCAGATGGAGCCGAATAATCCCCAGTTCGTGAATTACTACCGGCAGCTGCAGCAGGGGGGCGGCGCTTTTGGAAGTCCGTTTGGCAGTCCCTTTGGGAGCCCGTTTGGCGGCGGCTACGGGGGCGGTTACGGCGGCTATGGAGGGTATGGCAGTTACGGCGGCTACGGCGGCAGCTCCTGCGGCACGGGCAACCTGTGCTGCGATCTGTGGTGCGCGGATTCGCTGTGTGAATGTATGGGAGGAGATCTTTGCGGATGCTGTTAGCGGTATTGGCTCTCTTGGCGGCCCTGGGCGCGGTGCTGAACGTGCTGGGGACGCTGATTTCGGTAAATACGTTTTTTTTCACCGCGGCGGCGGCCTTTCTGGCCGGTTTCGTGGTCGTCTCTTATGGCATGAGGGCGGGAACTCTCTATTTTTTCGTGTGTCTTTCACTGGATTTTCTTTTGAATCCGAACAAGCTGCATTTCTTTTTATACATGGCGCTGGCGGGATATATTCTGCTGGCGGAGGGGAGCTTTCGGGTTCTGGAGCACAGGAGCCAGGCCGGAGACGCCGCGAGGCGGACGGAGACGAGGAAAAGCTCTTTCGTTCTGGAGCATGGGAGCCTGGACGGAGGCAGTGCTAAAAAGAAAATGAGGCTGCACCGGGGAATCCGGCTCGTTCTTTTTTTCGCCCTGTATCTGCCGGTGCTCCTGTGGATGCCGGGACTTCTCTTAGAGGGGAGCCGATGGGCGAATTTTCTGGAATCCGCGTGGTTTCTGCCGGTGATGGCCGTGGCGGGGATTCCGCTCTGGCTCGTCTATGATCTGGCCTATTTTGTGGCGAAAAAATGGTTCTATGCCCGGTTCGGCCGCCTGTTTCCCCGTGGGAAATGACATATGTGGTTTTGTTTGTTCCCAGATGTAGTATTCATTGCTACGATTGACACGGACCCCGTTTTAGCGGTATACTTGTAGTTACGAGACTGGGTTTTATTCCCACAAGATGACAGTAAGAGGGGTATGAGAAATGGCAATCAGAATAATCGGTACAGGCAGCTATCTTCCCGCGAAGGTGGCGGATAATCAGTTTCTCTCCACGATTGTAGACACGGATGATGAGTGGATTACGCAGAGAACCGGAATCAAGGAGAGGCATCTGTCCAACGGCAGGGAGGAGGGCACGGCCTATATGGCGTCCCAGGCGGCGCTCTCGGCGCTGGAAAACGCCGGGGTGAACGCGGAGGAGCTAGACATGATCATTGTCGCGACCGTTTCCGCGGACACCTATGTGCCCAGCACATCCTGTTCGGTGCAGGGGGCGATCGGAGCGATTCGCGCCACCTGTTTTGATATCAATGCCGCCTGCTCCGGTTTTTTATTTGCGCTGAACACGGCGTATGCCTACATCGAGATGGGGATGGCGCGGACGGTGCTGATCGCCGGCGCGGAGACGCTCTCCCGCGAGGTGGACTGGTCGGACCGCAGTTCCTGTATTTTGTTCGGGGACGGCGCGGGAGCGGCCGTGATTCGGCAGGAGGAGGGCGAGGGCGGACTGATCGCCAGCGTGACCGGCTCGGACGGAAGCCAGGGCGACGTGCTGACCTGCAAGGGCCGGGGCATCCAGAACCCGTTCCACAACTCCCGGCGCAAGAAGGATTATCTGAAGATGGAGGGACAGGCCGTGTTCCGGTTCGCGGTGACGACCGTGCCCCGGTGCATCCGGCAGATTTTGAAAAAGACGGAGCTGGAGCCGGAGGATATCAAGTATTTTATCTTGCACCAGGCCAATGTCCGCATTCTGGAAGTGATTGCTAAGAGGCTGAAAGTGGATATAGAGAAATTTCCGATGAATCTGGACCGGTACGGAAACACGTCCTCGGCCAGTATTCCGATTCTGTTAGACGAGCTGAACCGGGAGGGACTTCTCCAGAGGGGGGACAGACTGATTCTGTCCGGCTTCGGTGGGGGGCTGACCTGGGGAGCGATATTATTAGAATGGTAATCAATGTGAACGAAGTTCACATTGTGAACTATGGTTCACATTGTGAATTACATTCACATAGCGAAAAATCACGCTGATGCGGACGATGTTCTCTTTGAAATGAGGAATATATGAAAAAAATAATTTTACAGGGAGCCATGGACATTGAGACGGATATTTTCATCCGGAAGGTTCAGGAGATGCCCCAGTATGAAAAAATAGAAGAAGGCGGTCTGGAGTTCCATGTCGGGACGGAGAAAGACCGGCAGTTTATTGTGAGCGTGACCGGCATGGGCACGGTACAGGCGGCGATGGCGACGGCGGTCGCCATTGAGCGCTTCCGTCCCGACGCGGTGATCAGCCAGGGGACGGCGGGAGCTCAGTTGCGGGATCTCTCGGTGGGAGATGTGGTGCTCGTGGAGGAGGCGGTCAATATCAATGCGCTCTCCATGCCGAAGAAGCAGGAGGGAGAGGGGAGCGATCCCTTTTCCTGGGAGGGATTCCACACGGAATATTATCCGGCGGATCCGGCTCTCTTAGAGCGGATTTCCAGCCTGGAATACCCCTATGGGGATGCGCGCCGGGGAAAGACGGCTACGGGCGATCTTTTCAGCCGGGAGGCCGACCGGATTCTCTGGCTGGCGGAGAAGTTTCACACCTGCTGTGAGGAGATGGAGACGGCGGCGGTGTTTCAGATCTGCCGGGCGTTCGGTATCCCCTGCGCGGCGCTCCGCGTGATTTCCAACAATGAGCTTCTCGGAGACGCGTTCGACGAGCAGACGGCGGCCCGGCTGCAGGAGCACATCTGGGAGCTGGCGCGCGGATATCTATGATAGGAAATAAGACAGGCTCCAACGCGCGTATCTGTAAAATACAGCGGATATGCCGCAGCGCGCGATCATGCGATATAAAATATACAGTCATAAAGTTGTCCCTCTTTGCATAAATAATAAGTGCAAAGGGGGATTTTTGATTGAGGCGGACAGGCAGAGTCATATTTATTTTTATTTTAATCCTTTCCTGCATGGCGGGCATGTGGCTGTTTCAGTCGTGGCGGGAGGAGAGCGTCCGGAGCGACGGGCAGGAGTACCACAACGTGTATGTGACGGCGGTCAGCGGCACGTCCCTGACGGCGGTCTGCCAGGGGGAGAGCCGCACCTGGGAGCTGGCGTCGGCGGTATCGGGCAGCGCGGCGGGCGTTGTGTCCGATTTGGTACTCGTTGATGATAAGGTAGTGAAAATCGTGAAAAAGCCGGAGGAAATCCGGGACAAGATTTTAAAAATACAGGAGAATTCCGTGACGCTGGCGGATTATGGGGAAGTGGAGCTTCACCCGGATTTTGTGATGTACCGGATCGGATCGGCGGGCGAGGTGAGCCAGGGGAGCATTTCCGATATCACCGTGGGGAGCACCGGGGTGCGCTTTGTGGCGGCGGGACAGCGTCTCTGCGCCGGGGTGGCGGAGACGGAGAAGCTGGAGAACATCCGCGTGATTCTGAAAAACAGCGACGGCACGTCTTACGATATGGACAAGGTGTCGGTGACGGCGGACACAGATTTTTCTGTGACACAGGACGGTGAGACAAGCGCGCACAAAAAGGGAGAGAAAGTTTCATTTTCCCCGGACAGCCTTAAAGGCACAGCGACGGTCAGCACCGACGGAAAAGGGCGGCTGCAGATCAAGGGGCTAAAGAGAACCCAGGGAGTGCCCTGGTACCGGGGCAGCCTGGAGATCAGCAGGCAGAAAAAGAAGCTCCATGTGATCAACGAGCTGCCGTTAGAGCAGTATTTATACAGTGTGGTCCCCAGTGAGATGCCGACGGAGTACGGCGCCGAGGCGCTGAAGGCCCAGGCGGTCTGCGCCAGAAGTTACGCGGTGCGGCAGATGGAGGGGAACCGGCTGGCTAGTCTGGGAGCCCATGTGGACGACAGCGTCTCCTATCAGGTGTACAACAATCTGAAAGAGGACGAGCGCTCCATCCAGGCGGTAGACGCCACCAGAGACCAGGTGGTGACGGAGGGTGACGAGGTGGTGTCCACCTATTTCTTTTCCGCGTCCTGCGGCAGCACATCGGGCATGAAGGACGTGTGGTTTACGAAAAAGGACGTGGATTACCTGACATCCGGCGTTCAGGTCTATCCCCGTGAGGAAAAAGATTTGTCCCGCGAAAAGGATTTTGTCGCTTTTTTAAAGGAAAATGAGGAGACGCTGGACAGCGGTTCGCCCTGGTACCGGTGGCAGACGGAGATTTCCGCGGCGGATCTGTCAAAATCCATCCGCAAAGGCCTTAAATCCCGCTACCAGGCCAATCCGTCCCAGATCCAGACGAAGGGGGCGGACAATGTATTTGCCAGCCGGGAGATTCCGAAAATCGGGAAGGTGAAAAACATTCAGATCAAGACAAGGGGCGAGGGCGGCGTGGCGTCCATGCTGGAAATCGAGGGGACCAAAAACACGGTCCGGGTCTACACGGAGTACAATATACGGCTGCTTCTGATCGGGGAGAACGCGGTGTTTCAGCGGAAGGACCAGAAAGAGGTGACGGGGCTGTCTCTTTTGCCCAGCGGATATTTTTACATAGAGAAAAAAGAGGATTCCTATATTTTTTACGGCGGCGGCTACGGGCACGGCGTGGGCATGAGCCAGAACGGCGCAAACGCCCTGGCCGGGCAGGGAAAGAGCTGCGAGGAGATTCTCACGTTTTATTTCCCAGGAACGAGCGTGCGATCGCGGGAAGCTCTCTGAGGGACCGGAGCAGGTTCAGTCTGTGATTCTGCTTTAGGTACTGGTTGAGCATGGCGCCGATGAATACGATGATAATACACAGGTACATCCACAGCATCAGAAGGACGATGTGGGTCAGGCTTCCGTAGACGGAGGCGAACGCGTTCCGGTAGTCCACATACAGGGAGTACAGGTAGGAAAAGACGATCCAGAGGAAGGCGGACAGCACGGCGCCCGGCAGCTCATCCCTGAAGGTGGTCTTGTGCTTCGGCACAAACCGGTACAGAAATAAAAAGTAGAGGATAAACAGCACGAAGGACACGGCGGAGCGCAGCAGGAAAAGGATCATGGTGAAATTCTCCAGGGCGGGGAACCAGGACGTGATCAGCTGCAGGATCCGGTTGCCGTAGACCAGAATCAAAAGGCTGAGTATGATCATGACGGTGAAAATTACCGTGTAGACCAGGGACAGAAGCCGTCTCAGAAACGGGTTATAGCGGTCCGGCACCTCGTAAATCATGTCTAACTCAAAGGCAATGCTGGAAACGCCCTTGGAGCCGGCCCACAGGGTCGTGATTACGGTCAGGGACAGGATGGTTCCCGAGGCGGCGTTAAAGGTCTCCGTGAGCCAGCTCGTGACCATAGATTCAAGGCCGTCCGGTAGAATGCTGTTCACTGCCGCCAGAATGACGTCCTCCGTGAGAGGCGTGTACTGGAGCAGGGTGATAAGGAACATCATAAACGGAAAAAAGGATACTAAAATAAAGAAGGCGACCTGGGCAGCGTGGATGGAAACACGCTGCTCATTAAATTTTGTGTTGAACCAGATAAAAATATTATTCATGATCGGTCCTCCCGGTTATTTTTTTGCAGTAATTTTGCCTTGCGCGAAACATTGTTATGCCATGGCGTATCATGGGGCGCTGGCTTTTAGTCAATCAAATTTTAAAAAAAATGTGATATAACACTAAACATTATATGAAATTTTGCCGAAAAAATCAATGGAGGGATTTATCGAAATGGTTATTCAGCACAATATGATGGCGATGAACGCCATGATGCAGCTGGGGAAGACAAACGATAATTTAAGAAAAGCGACCGAGAGGCTGAGTTCCGGGTATCGTATCAACCGCGCGGCAGATGACGCGGCAGTTCTGGCTATTTCTGAGAAGAAGCGCGCACAGATACGGGGCTTGGTTCGTGCGGCCCAAAACGCGGAGGACGGCAATGAATTTGTAAAGACGGCGGACGGCGCCATGAGCCAGGTAGAGGGGATCCTGCAGCGGATGCGGGAGCTCACAGTGCAGTCGCTGAACGGGGCTGTGTACTGCCCGGAGGATCAGGCGGCTCTGCAGAGAGAATTTGATGAATTGCAAAAGGAGATCGACCGGATCGACGATCAGACGGAGTTCAACAAGAAGCAGGTTTTTGAGCATTATACGGATAATTACTCCGTCTTTTGCGGGGACCGTGTGTGGAATCAGGAGCAGCTCCATGTGATCGGCGATTCCAACAATTCCCTGACGATTCGTTACAAGGAGGAGCCGGATGGTCCGGTGAAGGAGATGACTCTGGCAGTTTCCAAGGGGACATACACCACTCAGGAGCTGATGGACGAGATGGACGATGTGGTGACCGCGTTAGGCGGCGCGGACGGCCTGTATCTGGAGTACGCCGACGACGGAAGGTGCAATATGGTACTGCAGGACGGGGCGCAGGTTCTGGACGTGGAGGGAGGACTTTCTTATCTGTTTTATGATCAGTACCGCGGGTCGGAGCTGAGTTCTCTGATTGGCACGACCATTTTCAGTCCGGGATACCCGCTGTATGTCAACGATGAGAACAACGAGCTCAAGTTTACGATCGAGTATTTTGACGGGAGCACGAGGGATGTGGATCTGCGGGTGGCTCCGGGAGCCTATACCCGGGATGACATGATCAAGTATTTGAATGAGAAGCTGGCCGACACCGGCATGGTGGCCAAGGAATACGGGGACTACTCGATTCAGATCGGCGGAGACGACGGATTTATCACGGGCCTCAAGGGCAATATGTTCAAGATGGATGATAACAACTCCGTATTTTATGACAATACGAAGTATGGCAGCGTGTCCCACACCAGGGGCTCCTTTACCGGCGGGGGGGGTACTGGTCAGTAATTCGGCAGATACCGAGTGCGGGAAATTTCATATAGATGATACCAACAATGTTCTGAAAATCCGGGTGGGGACGGATAGCACGGCTTCCTATGAAGAAGTGGTTCTGGATAACGGGAATTACAGCATAACGGAAATGAGGGATCAGCTCCAGGCAAAGTTTGACGCAAAGGGGCTGGACGTCACGGTGGGATATTATGGTCCCAGGCAGAGTACAGCGGCGTCTCCCAATGGAAATCGCTATTCTTTTTACGGACTTACTATTACATCCAATCAGGAAACCATCGGCATGAAGGTGGAATTTGACCAGGCCGCAAGCTCCGCTTACGACACGCTCTTTGTCAGGCGGACGTATACGGACGATGGGTTAAGCGTGACGGAGACTTCGGGCCGGGATTCCTACACCAGCCCTGTTCTGACCGGGGGAAAGATTGAGGGCACGGATAATCTTCCGCTCACGATAGATGGAACGAACAATTCTTTCCAGCTCCGTCTGTCAGAAAACGGCTCTTCCGCACGGGGCGCCTATACGATTCAAATGACGCAAGGTTTATATCGGACGGTGGACGATCTTGTGGCGGAGATCAATAAACAGATTCAGAACGGATCGTTAAATGGAAAAATTAAGGCGGTGAACAGTGGCGGAGCCATTCAGTTCCGGGCGGCGGACGGTAACCGGACGGTGACATATATTGAATTTGTAAAAGGTTCAAATGGGTACGAGTCGCTTTTTGTCGGGAAGGAGACCGTGTATTCCTCGACTTCCCGTTCCTCCTCTGGCAACCCGCCCCGTGTGACGTTAGGCGATGTGTCCGGTTCTACAAATATTGATGGTTCAAATGACGATCTGACAGTAAGCGTGGGCGGTGTGGACCGGCATGTGACGCTGTCTCACGGCAACCTGACGCCAGATCAGATTGCGCAGGAGATCACCGACCAGTTAAAGGGAGGCGAAAAGAGCTATTCCTGGGACTTGCAGGGAAACGGGACGGGGACGTCCACAAGCACTACCAATACATACTCGGCAAGCGGAAAGACGGATTATGCCAATTTTACCTGTAATGAGCACGGAACCGGTGAAACCCTGGAGGGACAGACGGGCTCTCAGAATGCCGGACCGGCTAAATATACGGTGCCGGAGGCGCTTCCCTCATCCACCGAGATCGGTTCGGACAACGACCAGATTCAGATTACGGTCAATGGAACCGACTATTATGTGCAGCTGGATCATGGGACATATACGCAGGCGGGACTGGCGCAGGAGATTCAGAAAAAATTGGACGCCACTATCACCTCTGAGGCCAATAAAGTCAAGGTGTCGGTAAGTGGAAATCGGCTGGCTTTTGAAACCGTTATGAAGGGGAGCCGTCAGACCATGTCCTTTGGCACGGGCACATCCTCGTTCTTTAGAAATTTAAATAAGAAGGAGACGGAAGCGACCTTTACGACCAAGAGCCTGCAGAGTTCGATTCAGATTGACGGCAGCAATAATACATTTTCCATGTCGGTCAACGGGACAAACTATAATGTCACACTGGATGCAGGGACTTATGACGTATCGGCGTTTGCCAGTATGCTCCAGCAGAAATTGCAGGATAAAGGGGCCAGCGTCACGGTCAGCGCGAGCGGAAGTTCGCTCAAATTTTCGACAACGGAAAAAGGAGCCGGCAAATCTATAAACCTGGACACCGGAAACTGCGGCAGCGCGGGAAAGGCCATGTTCGGCGATCAGACGAGTAAGACAAAGGCGACGGCTCAGCTAGGGGCGCTGCCCTCATCGACTTCCGGCGCGACAGTGACCAATGAGAGCGCGGAATTTACAATTACCCTGAAAGACGGGAGCGGCAGCAGGACCGTGACAGTTAATCTGCCGGGCAGATCGGGCGGATATACCAATTCTGAAATTTTGTCAGAATTGCAAAATGAGATTCAAAGACAAAATATGGACGTTACCGTCAGCATGTCCTCCGGGCGTCTGACATTTACCTCTGGCGCGTCGGGTGCGGACGTCTCTCTGGAAGTAAAGGGAAAGGTGGATTTCAAGCAAAAGACGCCGGATATTACGGCCAAGGCGGAAAATGGAAAGATGGTGCTCGAGGGCAGCCCCAATATGAGCTTTTCCGTTAAGTCCAGCGAGAACTCGGCGTTTTTGAAGCCCACGGCTCATACACAGACGAATAATCCGAGGTTGTCGTCGAGCAGCGGAAGCATCGACCAGAGATATTATACGCTGCGAAGCAATTCCACGCTGAAATATAACCAGCCGATTCAGATTGACAGTACGAACAAAGAATTTTCATTCAGCTTTAATACGCCGACAGGGGTGAAGAATGTCTCCCTGACGCTGGACGAGCGCACATACAGCCTGACGGAGCTTGCGCAGGCGCTGCAGGAGAAATTAAATGCGGCACTGGGAGCGGGAGAGCTGAAGGCGTCCGTTTCCCAGAACAGCATCAGCTTTACGGCGGGAAAATACGGGGCCTACAGCATGTCGGGTATGAGCGGCGGCTTTTATGAAAATGTGATCCGCGGGAAAGCGGTCCGCAGCACGAACGAGGCGGTGAGCTCCCAGGTGGGGACCCAGCATGTGGACGACGCCTATATCGTGGGACGAAAAGATGTGAATAATGGAAAGACGGTGATTCGGCCGGGCGTCAACGACGAGCTGAGCCTGGATGTCACGATTGACGGCACCGTACATACGTTGAAAATGAAGCTGGACGGAGGGGAATACTCGGGCAGCGAATTAGTGGCTCACCTGCAGAAAAAGCTGGACGAGCAGCTAAAGGCCGCGGGTCTGCCAGAGCACTCAGTGCTTGCCGGGATCGGCGTCTATGAGAGCGATGTGGTCGGAGCGAACGACAAAAACGCCCTGTTCTTTTACATCAATAAGGGCGTCCAACTGGAGGGCGGGGACTACCGGATCGACGGCCTGAAGGGAAGCTCCCTGTTCGAGATTTTTTACAAGACGGAGGGCGACCTGATTCCGGCCTACCTGACGGGGACCAAGGATATTTCCGGCGGCGTGGAGGTCGAGGACGGGAAAAATACATTCTCCGTCGATGTGGACGGCGTCACCTATAACTATGAGGTAACGGCGGGCACATACACCGCGGAGGAGTTTTTAGAGGAGATGAACAAGGCGCTTGACGCGCAGCCAGATTCGTTTCTCGCTGCCGTTATGTCGGGAAACGCGCTCCAATTGCAGTATAAAAAAATGGGCATACACCGGATTGAGAATTTCCGGGGAGACTTAAAGGACGTAGTGTTCAATGAAATACACGGGCGATGGGGATATGATTCCGATCTGTATCTCCAAATCGGGGCAAATTCCGGACAGGGTATGACGCTGGAGAGGGTTACCATGAGTACGCTGGCCCTGGGAATCAACTCGATTACGATCAGCGGCATGAAATACGCCAATAAGGCGCTCACCAGGCTGGACGGGGCGCTGAGTACCCTCAATGGCGCGAGGAGCCGCTACGGGGCGGATCAGAACCGGCTGGAATACGCCATCAAGGGAAATGAAAATACGGCGGAAAATCTGCAGGCCTCGGAGTCCAGAGACCGGGATACGGACATGGCGGTCGAGATCGCGGAATACGCCAAATCCCAGGTGTTACAGCAGACGTCAATGGCGGTGTTCACTCAGGCCAACCAGCAGCCCCAGCGCGTGCTTGCCCTGCTGCAGTAAAAACTGCCGTGAGAAAACCTTTTTTAAAAGAATATAATTATCCATGACAACTATTGGATTCTATGTTATACTGGTCTGAGACCGCGTTGCTCTCACAGACTTGATACGCACAAAAGCAGCGCAGAAAAGAGGAGATTATGGGCGGATTTTTTGGAGCAGTTTCAAGGGAAGACTGCATGTTCGATCTTTTTTTCGGGACGGATTATCATTCTCATCTGGGAACGAGGCGCGCCGGGATGGCGGTGTATGGCGAGAAGGGCTTTGACCGCGCCATACATAATATTGAAAACGCGCCGTTCCGCACGAAATTTGACAAGGATATGAAGAAAATGAAGGGGTGCTATGGCATCGGCTGCATCTCGGATTACGAGCCGCAGCCGTTAATTGTTCGCTCGCACCACGGCACCTACGCCATCATGACGGTGAGCAAGATCAACAACGCGCAGGAGATCGTGGATGACATTTTTTCGGATAATAACACGCACTTTTTGGAAATGAGCGGCGGGGACATCAACCCCACGGAGCTCGTGGCGGCGATTATCAATCAGAAGGAAAATCTCATCGAGGGCATCCGCTATGCGCTGGAGATTGTAGACGGGTCGCTGACGCTGATGCTGTTGACGCCGAAGGGGATTTACGCCGCCAGGGACAAGTACGGCAGGACGCCGCTTGTCATAGGCTGCAAGGAGGACGGTTACGGCCTCGCGATGGAATCGTTTGCCTTCCAGAACCTGGGATACGCGCCCATGAAGGAGCTGGGGCCGGGGGAGATCGTCGTGGTGGACGAGGCGGGCGTGAAAACGCTGATGGCGCCGGGCTCAAAGATGAAAATCTGCACGTTTTTGTGGGTGTATTACGGATATCCGGCCAGCGTGTACGAGGGCGTGAGCGTGGAGCAGATGCGCTATAACTGCGGCCGGAACATGGCCAGACGGGACAATGTGGAGGCGGATATCGTGGCCGGGGTGCCGGATTCCGGGACGGCCCACGCGGTGGGATACGCCAATGCGTCGGGGATTCCATTTTCCAGGCCCTTTATCAAATATACGCCCACCTGGCCCCGCTCCTTTATGCCGACGGTGCAGAGCAAGCGGGATATGATTGCCAAGATGAAGATGTTAGCGGTGCACGATCTGATCCGGGATCAGAGAATCCTTCTCATCGACGATTCGATTGTCCGCGGCACCCAGCTGCGGGAGACTACGGAATTTCTCTATGAAAACGGGGCGAAGGAGGTCCATATCCGACCGGCCTGTCCGCCGCTCGTGTACGGCTGCCGCTTTTTGAATTTTTCCCGTTCCTCCTCGGAGATGGACCTGATTACGAGACGGGTCATCGCGAGGCTGGAGGGAACCGACGAGGCGCCGGACGAGGTGCTTCGGGAGTACACGGATCCGGAATCCGAAAAATACGAGCAGATGGTGGATGAGATCCGGAAGGAGCTCAACTTTACTACTTTGCGTTTTAACCGTCTGGACGACATGCTGGACGCTGTGGGAATTCCGAAGGAAAATCTCTGCACCTACTGCTGGAACGGCCGGGATATTGAGGAGTGAGAGAGCGGGAGCTGCCGGTGAAGGCGGCTTACCAAAAGATGATTATACATAAAAACTGATAAAAGGCGCTTTCGGCGCCTTTTATCAGTTTGTCAGAAGAAAATTCATCTTATGTGAAACAATTATAGTATAACAGTTTATAAAAAACTGTCAAATGCTGAACTTATGTATGTTTTCCATGAGAGCAGTCATCTGCTGTTCCAGATTGTCTATGATCGCAGCGGAATCCTCTACCACCTGGGAAAGATCGGTGGACATAGCGGACGTCTCTTCCGCCACAGTGGCGTTGTCCTGAGCCAGGCGGTTCAGCAGGTTCAGCGACTCAATGACGTTGGAGCGCTGTCTTTCCATCTCGGAGGTCAGCGTGTCAATGGACTGGACGGAATCTGTGAAGTTGCCCAGCTCCTGATGAAGATTGGAGAAGATATGCTGGGTCTCTGTCAGGGATTCTACCTGCTTATCCACGGATATATTGATTTCTCTCATGCCGTCTACCGACTTGGTGGCGTTGCTCTGCAGTTCTTCGACTACCCGGTTGATCTCCTCTACGGAGGCTGAAGACTGGTTGGCTAACTTGGCAATCTCGTCTGCCACTACCACAAATCCCTTGCCGGATTCGCCGGCTCTGGCTGCCTCGATGCTGGCGTTCAATGCAAGCAGGCTGGTCTGATCGGAAATCTCGTTGATCAGGTTGGCTGCCATATGAATCTGCTGTACGGACTGATGGGTGGAATTGATCTGCTCCTCCACGCTGGCAATGCTCTTGCGCGTGCTGTTATTGACCTCAATCAGCTGCTGCAGAGTGCCCATGGATTGTTTGCTGATGCCGTTCATATCCCGGGAATTCTTATCCAGCACGCCCACTTCGGTCTCGGTCTGCTTGATTTTGTCTGCCATCATGCTGACGTCGTTGTTGGCTACGTCGGTGGAATCCGCCTGCTGTCCCACATTGTCCGCGATAGAATTAACAGCGGTGCTCACCTGGGAGATGGACTCTTTCATATTGGTGAAAGAGGTGTCGAACTGGTGCAGGACATTGTTTACGCCCTCCGCCACATTGGTGATTCCCTGAAGGAGATCCCGCATGTTGTCCTGTGCGATGCGCAGCGCGTCGGCTGTCTGGCCGATCTCGTTTTTCTGCTTGACGGTCACATCGGTGGTGAGATCGCCCTGAGAGATGTGCCCGGCAAAATCCTGGATCTTCTTTAACGGCACAATGAGCTTGCGGCCTACTACAAGGGCGATGGCTATGCCGATCAGGATAGCGATGATAAATACGATATCTGTTCGGAGCAGGGCGCTGTTGTACTGGCCGTTCAGCGCGGCGCGGGTGTCCTTCTTGGCCTGGTCGATATCGTCCACGTAGTTACCGGTGGATACCACCCAGCCCCATGGTTCAAAAATCTGGGAATAGGCGATCTTGGGCGCTACGGTGACGCCGTCGGACTTGGTAAAGTCGAACTGGTTGAATCCGCCGCCCTCCTCGGACTGGCAGGTCTTCATAATGGACTGGACAATCATGACGCCGTTGGGATCCTTTAAGTCGTACCGGTTGGTGCCCTCATTGTCCACCAGGATCGGGTGCATGACCAGTATGTAGTTGGTGTCGTCGATCCAGAAATATCCGCTCTGGTCGTCCCGGTAGCGCATGGCGCGGATGGTCTCTTTGGCGTCGTTCTTGGCTTCTTC
This sequence comes from uncultured Lachnospiraceae bacterium, assembly GCA_947589175.1. GTDB lineage: Bacteria > Bacillota > Clostridia > Lachnospirales > Lachnospiraceae > Eubacterium_F. The sequence goes on from CANPZR010000035.1 coordinate 14,422, forward strand.
CTCCGTTTTTTCTCCCGCCTTGAACTTGTCGTACTCCGCCTGCAGGACCGCGATAGTGCTCTGTACCTGGGATTTGATCTCGGTCTTGTATCCATCGTCCATGGCCTGCTCATAGGTGCTGTATGCGGAATCTGACATGGTATTCAGGGAGAGGACGGAGTTGCCGCCTACGATGATAGCAGTCAGAATCACGATCACAGCGCTCATGAGCATGATGGAACCGATCAGACTTTTCTTGTGTTTTCTTGCTTTCAAAATTACGCCTCCTCAAAAATAAAATAGCTATATAATATGATAATATTTTTTTGACTTAAAATCAACATAAAATCAATAATTTAGTGCATAAATTTTAATCAGACAAGGCCGGCAAACCGCTTTTGGTCCTCCCGCCGGCACACGGCATAGTAGCTCAGCGAGGCCTCCCTGTCCAGAATGGGAACAGCTACGTGGTTTTCCGGGATTCCTTTCTTCTGCAGCATATCGTCGGATATGAGAGTCGGCATCGCCGAGGCCTCCGGTTACGCCCTCACGCTCTGCCATTTGCTTTACCAGCCGGGAAAACAGTTC
>CANPZR010000036.1 GCA_947589175.1 uncultured Lachnospiraceae bacterium
TAGATTTCCCCGTCCGCCCACTGGGTGAGCGGGGGCTTGAGGGAGCGCTCGATCCGCAGCGGGCACGTCTCTCCCCACAGCTTTACTTCTCTCAGGTCGTATCGCCGGGAGACGATATATCGCCCTCCCGTGACAGTTTGTCTCCCCGCAATAGGTTGACTTCCATCGCCACACCATCTCGCCGCCAACGTGTCCCCCCGCTCCGAAGCATCTTCAGGAGCAGGATTCTCCCCTACACGGCCTGCCTCCCGGCCCCTTAACACCTGCAGCTCGTCGTCCCTCACCCGGAACTTCACCTCGTATCCGGCAAAATTCATGCCGTACACCCGCTCCGAATCTCTCTGATAGGACGGGCGTGGATCCTCAGCCAGCACTTTTTTCAGAGCCTCTCTCTTTTCCGTCGGCATCCCGGGGCACGCGTCCTCCGGAAACTCCACGTCCAGATACTTCCTCTGCACCGAATCCGCAAATCCGCCTATGGCGTCCGGGTGGCTGTCCGCATAGGGCAGATAGGGCTTGATATCCAGAATGGGCGTCCCGTCCATGAGATCCGCCCCCGCCACGCGCAGAACCGGCCCCCGCTCTTCATCCTGCTCCACCCGCAAAAGCTTCACGGAGGACAGACCGAGCTCATTGGGACGGAACGGGGAGCGGGTGGCAAACACCCCCATCCTCTCATTCCCGCCGAGCCTGGGCGGCCTCACCGTGGGGGACCACCCCTCCCTGACACTTGCGGAAAAGAGCCAGATCAGCCAGATATGGGAAAATTCTTCCAATCCCCGCAGCGCGTCGGGATTTCGGTACTCCGGCTCAAAGACAATCTCTGCCTCCAGCTCCTCCACCAGACCGCTCTGACGCGGGATTCCGAACTTTTCCTTAAAATCGCTGTGAATGCGGGCGATGACTTTCATCGGCGGAATCGGATTCATCATGACGGCCTCCTCTCACTCATAAACCGGGCCTGACCGGTCTTTCACTGCAAAAAGCCCGGGGAAGCAAGTCCCCAGGGCCTTTTGTTATGCTTAATCTCCATGCCTTCCGGCACAGCTATAATGTTTCTTACAGATGCCACTCCCAGTCGCGTACTTCCGGAAGATCCTGGCCGTACTCCGCGATATACTGCTTGTGCTCAACCAGCTTGTCGTTCATCTGCTGGATCAGGAAGGATCCCTTATTGCCCAGCTGCGGCAGATGCATAATCGCATCTTTCACAAGGTTGAAGCGGTCGATCTCGTTCTGCACTCTCATGTCGAACGGAGTTGTAATCGTACCCTCCTCCAGATATCCGTGAACGGAGAAGTTCTTGTTGTGGCGCTCATGTGTCAGCTCGTGAATCAGCGTCGGATATCCGTGGAACGCGAAGATCACCGGCGTATCCTTCGTGAACAGGGCGTCGTACTCGCGGTCGGACAGTCCGTGCGGATGCTTGGTGTCAGACTCCAGCTTGAACAGATCGACTACGTTGACAACGCGAATCTTCAGATCCGGCATTGCGTCGCGCAGAATCGTGGTAGCAGCCAGCGTTTCCAGCGTAGGCGTGTCGCCGCAGCATGCCATGACAAGATCCGGCTCCTCGTTCTGGTCGTTGCTTGCCCACTCCCATACGCCGATACCCTGCGTACAGTGCTTTACAGCCTGCTCCATAGACAGCCACTGGCAGCTCGGATGCTTGGATGCCACAATGGCATTGACATAGTTCTTGCTCTTGATGCAGTGGTCGAAGCAGGAGAGCAGACAGTTGGCGTCCGGCGGCAGGTACATGCGGACAACATCCGCCTTTTTATTGGCAATATGGTCTAAGAATCCCGGATCCTGATGTGTGAATCCGTTGTGATCCTGCTGCCATACGTTGGACGTCAAAATAAAGTTCAAAGACGCGATCGGCTGTCTCCAGGAGAGCTGGTTGGTAACCTTCAGCCATTTCGCGTGCTGAGCGGCCATGGAGTCCACGATACGGATAAATGCCTCGTAGCTTGCGAAGAATCCATGACGTCCGGTGAGAAGGTATCCCTCTAACCATCCCTCGCACATATGCTCGGAGAGCATTGCATCCATGATGCGTCCGTCCTGTGCCAGATGGTCGTCATTGTCGTACATCTCGGCATTCCATGCGCGGTTCTGCACATCGAACGCGTAGTACATGCGGTTGGACATGGACTCATCCGGTCCGAACATACGGAAGTTCTTATTTTCCTTATTCAGTGTAAAGATATCGCGGATATAAGCGCCTAACTCGATCATATCCTGCGCCTTTGTCTTTCCGGGCACTACGTCGCTTACGCCGTAATCGCGGAAATCCGGGAGACGAAGGTCTTTCAGCAGAAGTCCTCCGTTGGCGTGCGGGTTGGATCCCATGCGGGCATTTCCCTTCGGCGTGAGCTCAGCAATTTCAGGCTTAATGCGGCCCTCCTCGTCAAAGAGCTCCTCCGGCTTGTAGCTTAAGAGCCACTCCTTCAGCTGATCCAGATGCTCCGGCTTCTCCATGGACATCGGAACCTGATGAGCGCGGAAGGATCCCTCGATCTGATCTCCGTCTACTACCTTCGGTCCGGTCCATCCCTTAGGAGTGCGGAGAACAATCATCGGCCACTTCGGTCTTGTGGCGTCGTTGTTCTCGCGGGCGTTCTTCTGGATGGCCTTGATGCTCTCAATGGCCTTGTCCATAGCCTCCGCCATCAGCCTGTGCATGGTCATCGGATCGTCGCCCTCTACAAAAATCGGCTCCCAGCCGCAGCCCTTGAAGAAGTGCTCTACCTCCTCGTGGGAGAGACGGGCAAATACAGTCGGGTTGCTGATCTTGTATCCGTTCATGTGAAGAATCGGAAGAACCGCTCCGTCATTGACCGGATTCAGGAACTTGTTGGAGTGCCAGGACGTAGCAAGCGGTCCTGTCTCCGCCTCGCCGTCGCCGACTACGGCAACCGCGATCAGATCCGGGTTGTCAAATACAGCTCCGAATGCGTGAGCGATGGAATAACCCAGCTCACCGCCCTCGTTGATCGAGCCCGGCGTCTCCGGCGCGCAGTGGCTCGGAACTCCACTTGGGAAGGAGAACTGCTTGAACATCTTCTTCATACCCTCTTCATCCTGGCTAATGTTCGGGTATACCTCGCTGTATGTACCCTCCAGATAGGTGTTGGCAATCTGGAAGTTTCCGCCGTGACCAGGACCGGAAAGATAAATCATATCCAGATCGTACCGCTTGATCACGCGGTTGCAGTGGGTCCAGACAAAGTTCTGTCCGGGAACCGTTCCCCAGTGTCCTACAATTTTCTTCTTGATGTGCTCCATTGTCAGCGGCTTGCGCAGCAAAGGATTGTCCAGCAGATATAACTGTCCTGCTGACAGATAGTTGGCAGCGCGCCAGTATGCGTTCATCTTTTCAAGCATCTCGTCGCACAATGGCTGCTTTTCAAGGCAAGTATTTTCGCTCATAATAAACTCCTTTCGATATTTTTTCATAGCGATATGAAATGATACTTCCATTATATAAGTAATCGGAAATTTATTCAATCATTTTTTTCTCTTATGGCATATTTTTGTCAAACATTTTTTACATCTATGATTGTATATTCCGAATGCTTCTGCGTGCGGATCGGATAGCCCCAGCCCGCCACTCCGGCCGAGACCACGGCGTCCATATCGCCGAATTTCTCGTGGCCGTAGTACAGGTCGCTGGTGTGGAACCACTTCATCACATATCCGGAAGGAAAAAGCTGCCCCGCGTGGGTGTGGCCGGACAGAATCAGATCCACCTGCGCCGCCTCATTCTCCGCGTACTCCACCGGCTGGTGATCCGCCATGATGATGTAGTCGGACGGGTCCGCTCCCGCCAGAATCTCGCTTACGGATTTCCTGCCCCTCATGCCGGAGTAATCCTCACGGCCCGCGATCTCAACTCCCTCCGTCACCTTCACGCACTCGTCCTTTAGCACGGCAATTCCGCTTTCTACTATTGTATCCTCCAGTTCCTGCGGCGTAAAATACGGGCTGTCCGTGTAGGTCTGGCGGTCGTGGTTGCCGTAGACGTAATACACGCCGTAGGTGGACTCCAGCTTGCCGAACTCCGAAAAAATCTCCTTCATCTGCTCCTTTGTGGTGCTCTCATCCACGATATCGCCGCCCAGCACGACCAGATCCGGCTCCAGCGCGTCCATCCGGCTCTTTAACTCCCGAAGCGTATCCCCCTCGAAAATCGTCCCGTAGTGGGAATCCGTGATCAGAAGAATCCGGAAGCCATTCTCCGACCCGGTGTCCGGCAGGCTTTTCTCTGTCTGAACGGTGTAAAAGGTCTCACGCACATCCCGGATATTGTAATACCCATAGGCAAAAATAACCGCTGTGATCAGAAGCGGCACAAGCAGGCTCTTGAAAATCATGTCCCAGTATTTGTGGGGAGCTCCCTTTGTCTTCTTTTTTATAATGAAGTTAATCAGCTCCATCACAAGGGCCGCAGCCATGATATGTACCATTACTACTCCTGTAGTAGTAAACAGATTGCTGCTGAGCGCCCCCAGCGCGAAGGATATGACCCACAAAAGAATCTTCACCGGCAGCCTCAGTTTCCACTTGGGAAATAAGAGCGACAACAGGCGGCGAATCAGCACATTGTAATAGATGACCGCGACGATGGCGCAGATCACTTCCACCACTGCCATAATGACCCACAACATAACTCTCTTACGCCTCCTCACAAATACATTTTCTTGCCACTATATTTGCCTGGCAAAAAATTTTTTCTTTAAAAAATATTTTTCTTCGAAAAAAATTTTTACAAAGAAATTGCAAAAAATTACTTTTTCCACTCCAGCAGAAATTCCTTTTCCCCCGTGCTCTCCTCCGTGCGCTCGGACTGAACCTTAAAGCCCTCTCTCATATAGAAGCGGACGCCGCGGACATTCTTCTGATAGACGGCGACCGACATACTCTCCTCGCCCCGCCGCATCCGCGCGAGAAGCGCCTTCCCGATGCCCTTCCCCCGGTATTCTTCCCGCAGGAATATGCCGATGAGAAATCCCTGCATGGCTCCTCCAAATCCCTGTATCTTTCCGTCCTCCTCCCACACATAGACGTCTGCCAATTGAAGTACCCTCTGTATTTCCGTGAAATTTTTATTCCAGTATTTTTTAGAAATGAAGTCATGCGCCTGCAGATTGCTGATCAGCCAGATCTCCATCACCTCGTCCAGATCCTCTTTTCGGAACTCTCTCACCATGCTGAACCCCCCATTCCGGGGCACTCGCGATGCCCCCGCACAAATTATTTCGGGTTTCAAATCCATGCTTCTTCATATAAGCATGAAAATTACGGTCTTGAAACCCTTATATTATATAAATATTATAATTCAGGGAAGATTATCATGTCAATTATGAAGAAATAAAGATACTGTGAACTTTCTGAACAAAAAAAGTCCCGCGGAATCTGAATAAACAGTCTCCCGCAGGACTCAGTCCATATCTCGCGTCTTCAACTCATCTCAACTTCTTTCATCATCATCTACGCATGGCTTCTTTTCTGGAGCTGGCACACCATAATGTACTCTCTGGGATTCTCATCCGCAACCTCAAATCCAAGATTCTTATACATCCTCACAGCATAATTTGACTTGTTCACAAAAGCTGACGTCCTCTCGTGCCCTGCCATCTTCAGACAAGTGAGCATCTCCCAGACGAGCCTGGTTCCAATCCCCTGACCGCGATGCTCCTTCTGAAGAGACACTGCCAGCTCCGGCGTGTCGCTGTCTATACTGCCATATCCATCGTCCACGTTGCGTACCCACACGGCGCCTACTACCTGACCGCGCATCTCCGCGCACAGGCACTGGTCGCTGTTGAGATTTCCGAAATTCTCCAGATACAGCCGCGGCTTCGGCTCCTTCAAGATGGACCGCGGCAGCTGGATATGCTCCTCATCCTGCTGCACTGCATCATAAAGAAAGTTCTCCAGCATTGGGTACTCAGTCTGCCTCATTTTCCGAATCACACAACTCATGACACCGCCCCCAATTCATATAAAACCGCCGACAGCTCTTCTCTGCCTCCCATACACAAGCATCCCGCTGTCAGCATTTACCTTATCCTTTGAACACATTATATAGTCTTTTCACACAATATGCAAGCACAATTTTTAATTTTTTTTAATATATTTGTAATTTTTGCGCAATCAAATTAATTAACGTGTAAATTAGAAGCATAAATTATAAAATGAAATGCTGCTCACCCCGCGCCCTCTATTTTTCTTCGCTCATATTGGCCAGTTTCGCCGCCTGATCCGCCGCGATCAGGCTGTTCAGCATCTCGTCCAGATCCCCGTTTATAATGGAATCCAATTTGTGCAGCGTGAGCTTGATCCGGTGATCCGTCACGCGCCCCTGGGGATAGTTGTAGGTGCGAATCTTCTCCGACCTGTCCCCGGTTCCGATCTGGCTCCTTCTGGCCTCCGCCTCCGCGTCGTGGGCCTTGGCCCGTTCCAATTCATACAGCCTGGCCCGCAGCACCTTCAGCGCCTTGTCCTTATTTTTCAGCTGGGATTTCTCGTCCTGGCAGGAAATCACGATTCCAGTGGGAATATGGGTGAGGCGGACGGCAGAGTCTGTGGTATTGACGCACTGGCCGCCGTTGCCGGAGGCCCGGAACACGTCAAACCGGCAGTCGTTCATATCCAGTTCCACCTCTACCTCTTCTACTTCCGGCATAATGGCTACCGTAGCGGTAGAGGTATGGATCCTTCCGCCGGATTCCGTGGCGGGAACCCGCTGCACCCGGTGTACGCCGCTCTCATATTTTAATTTGGAATATGCGCCCAGACCGTTAATCATAAACACGATTTCCTTGAAGCCGCCGATACCGTTTTCATTGGAGTTCATGGTATCAATCTTCCATCGGTTACTCTCCGCAAACCTGCAGTACATCCGATACAGATCCGCAGCAAAAAGAGCCGCCTCGTCTCCGCCTGCTCCCGCCCGGATCTCCACAATTACATTTTTATCATCGTTCGGATCTTTGGGAAGCAGGAGAATGCGAAGTTCATTTTCAATTCCGTCAATCCGTCCCCGGCACTCGCTCAGCTCTTCCTTGGCCAGCTCCCTGAGCTCCTCGTCTGTCTCCTCATCTAATATGGCAAGGCTGTCCTCGATTCCCGCCTTTACATCCTTATATTCTTTATATTTCTGCACAATAGGCTCTAAATCCGCCTGCTCCTTCATCAGCTTCTGATAACGGGGCTGGTCGTTCAGCACATCCGGCTCGCTCAGCTCTTTCAGCACCTCTTCATAGCGAAACAGAATATCTTCCAGTTTGTCAAACATTTTCAGCACGCTCCTCCTATCCGGCATTCTCCCTGGACAATACGGTCCAATCCCGCCAGATCTCTTTTTATTTCCACCCGGGAAAATCCCGCCTGCTCCATCAGCCGTCCCACTGCCTCTCCCTGATCCGATCCGATTTCAAAATGCAGCGTTCCGCCCGGACGCAGAAAGCCCCGGCCCTCTTCCAAAATTCTCCGATAAAAAAACAGGCCGTCCTCTTTCCCATCCAGGGCCTTCCGCGGCTCATGATCCCGCACCTCCGGCATCAGCGTTTCGACTGCGTCCGTCGGAATATAAGGGGGATTGGATACGATCTGGTCAAAAGATCCTTTTATATTCTGGAACAAATCGCTCTGTACAACAGTGACTGACGCGTGATTTCTGTCAGCATTTTTCCGCGCCACCCGGACCGCCCCCTCCGAGACGTCCGCCAGCACAACAGAATGGCAGTTTCCCAGAACGGCCAGGCTGATTCCAATACAGCCGCTGCCGGCACACAGATCCAGTACGTCTCTGCCGCTGCAGGATTTAAGCGCTTCTTCCGCCAGGCACTCCGTGTCCTGCCTGGGAATCAGCACCCTCTCATCCACATAAAAGGGCAGTCCCATAAACTCCGCCTCATGGATAATATACTCCAGAGGCGTCCGAGCCGCCCTTTGAACAAGAAATTCCCGATAACGCTCTGCGCCGGCCATATCCGCCTCTTCTTCCTGATGAAGGAAAAAGGCGCTTCTCTCCATAGGCCGTTCCCCGGCGGGAAAACTGTAAGCAAACAGATACCAGGCATTCAGCTTTGCCTCCGGCACCCCGGCGTCTTCCAGCTCTTTTTCTCCCCGGCGCAGCATGTCCGCCAGCGTCATTCCGCTCCATCCTTCGGCTTCGGAGCCTCAAAATACCGATCCAGGGCATTCAGAATCTCATCATCCTCATCGTCATCTATATTGACAATCTCTATGCCGGAATCTTTCTCTTCAGCCGCTGCCTTTTTCCTGGACGCAGCGGTCTCTCCAGACTTAGATTTTTCTTTCGACGCGGCCGTTTCTTTGGCTGCAGTCGCTTCTTTGGCTGCCGCCGCCTCCTCCGCCGGATCGTCGTAATGAGCCAGAAATTCCGACCAGTCGAATACGGCGTTGACAGAAGCGATCGCAACCTCGAGCATATCGTCCTCCGGCTCCTTCGTCGTAAGCCCCTGCAGCCACAGCCCCGGCTTGCTGAGCGCATTCACAACCAGATTGTCGTGACTGCCCGCATAGCGTATAAATTCAAAGGCCAGCCCCGCTATGATCGGAATCAGCAAAATGCGAAGAACCATGCGGAGCCACATGTTCCCCACTACAATAAACATAAAAAACAAAATGCTCACAAACATGACGATCAGCAAAAAGCTGGTTCCGCAGCGCTTGTGCACCATAGAGGACTTTCTGGCATTTTCCACATTCAGCTCATGGCCGGTCTCAATGCAGTTTATACACTTATGTTCCGCCCCGTGATACATAAACACCCGCTTAATGTCCTTCATAAGAGAAATCAGCTTGACATAGATCACAAAAATAGCAACCCGGATCACGCCCTCTAACAGCCCCCGAAGCTGCGGAGAACGAATCACCTTGCGGAGCGCCTCTGAGATAAAAAAGGGCACAAGCATAAAAATGCCGATCGCTATTATGACGGAGAGAATCGTGACAATCCCCATAATCAGGCCGTCGCTTTTTTTAGAGTCCTCTTTGGGCTCCTCTTCATCATAAAATGAGGCGGAATAGTTCAGGGTGGACATGCCCATCGTGAGAGCCTCCACAAATTTTACCATGCCGCGGATAATGGGAAGCGCCGCAATCCGGTTTTTGTCGCACAGGCTTTTCCCGGACGATTTTTTCACCTCTATATTTCCATCTGGCTTTCGCACCGCTATGGCATAGACGTCACGATTCCTCATCATGACTCCCTCAATGACGGCCTGCCCTCCAATACCAGAAAATTTCAATCTATTCTTCCCCCTTCACACTTTTGAAAAACTCTTGAAAATAAATACCAAAAAAGGCAGGGTTCAATACCCTGCCAAGACAGGACATGCACCCTGCCGGGACAGGATGCATGCTCTGTCCCGGCAGGAATCCTGTGCGAACTCTGCCTCTGTTCCCGATCTGCTATTTCAAGCCATACTTACGGTTGAACTTATCAATCGCGCCACGGGCAGCCATGGACTTCTGCTGTCCTGTATAAAACGGATGGCACTTGGAACATACCTCCACGTGAATATCCTGCTTCGTAGAACCTGTCACAAACTCATTGCCGCAGTTGCAAATCACCTTTGCCTGATAATACTCCGGATGGATTCCCTCTCTCATGTCTTTTTCACCTCACTACTTATATTTTCCTTTTATATTGAAAGGATTACTGTCCTGCTCAAAAACTGCTTGCTTAGTATATCACGTTACGACGGAGAATGCAAGAGTTTTTTTGCGCCTCCTGTCCCTAATACTCCAATATTCCTAACGAGCGGAACGTCTTATCCGTATGAGCTTTGAAATAATGCCCCACGGCCCTCGCCAGTTCCTGCAGCACATTTTCCCCTACCGTAAACGTATACAGACGCTCTAACGGCGACGAGAGTATCCTCTGCATCGTGTAAACCGCCGTCTCGGAAACGACAATCCCCGTCTTGCCGTCGTGGCACTCATCGCAGATAATCCCGGCCTCTCCCACGGAAAAATGATGCAGTTTTTCCGTCCCCCCGCACCGGATGCACGCAAAGATCCGGGGAGCCTCCCCCTCAATATAAAGCATCCGGAATTCGTATATGTACCTCACCAGCTCGCGGGGAATGGAGGGCACGGACAGCGCCCGCAGAGACATGTACAGCAGATTTAATTCCGCCGTCGCCTCCATTCCCTCTCTGGTAAAATAATCCACCACCTCGCAGAAATACAGCGCCATATACAGATTGTCCAGATCCTTTCGCAGCTCCGGGAAAAAATTTTTCGCCTCCACCTGCTCGATCACATAGGAATCCCGCCCTCTGTATATAAAAAATTCGCCAAAGGTAAAGGGCTCTGTGGAAGCCGACAGGGCGCTCTTAGGACGCCTGGCTCCTCTGGCAAAAGCAGAAATCCGTCCCCTCTCCTTTGTCAGAAGAACCACTCGCTTGTCATATTCACCAATGGAAGCTGCCGACAGCACCATTCCCATTACACGTTCCTTCACGCTGATTCCTCTCTTTTCCCCGAAAATTTGCCTGCACCGCATCGTCCCTTTGAGAATTTCCCACATAAGCAAGGTAATCCGACACTCGTCCCGTGCGGGCAAAAACATTCCATCTGTCCTCGTTCTCCATGTTCTTCCTCCTGTTGTATATTGATTGTTTTCTCTCTATACAATAGGATATCCCATCCCGGACATGCTATGCTGGCACATTATTCCATCCCGGCCGCGTCTCGCCGCGGATTGCCGTCAAGCCGCTTTTCCCGTTATTATTCCGTCTCCCGGTAGCCGAAATTTTTCAGCAGGAAATCGCTGTCCCTCCAGTCCTTTTTTACCTTTACCCAGAGCTTTAGGTTCACTTTTTCCTGCAAAAAATCCTCGATCTCGCGGCGGGCGCTGCTGCCGATTTTTTTCAGCATGCTCCCCTGCTTTCCGATGATAATTCCCTTGTGAGAATCCCGCTCGCATATGATGGTGGCGTCGATGTCCATGAGGTTCCCCTTGCCATCGCGCTCCTTCATCCGCTCAATGGTGACGGCAATCCCGTGCGGGATCTCATCCGAGAGCAGGCGCAGCGCCTTTTCCCGAATCAGCTCCGCCACAATCTGCCGCTCCGGCTGGTCGGTCACCGTGTCCTCGTCATAAAACTGCGGCCCCTCGTCCAGATACTGGAACATGGTGTCAATCAGTTCCCGCACACCCTCCCCGGTCCTCGCCGACACCGGGAGAATCTCCGCAAAGGGAAGAATGTCCTTATAGGCCTCAATATATCGCAAAAGATCCGTCTTTTTCACCTGATCGATCTTATTCATCACAAGAAAAACCGGCGCCTGGCTCTTTTTCAGCTCCTCAGCGATATGCCGTTCCCCCTGCCCGATAAAATCCGACGCCTCCACCAGCCACAGCACCAGATCCACCTCCTGAAAGGTGCTCTCCGCCGCGTTGACCATATACTCGCCCAGCTTGTTTTTTGCCTTATGAATCCCCGGCGTATCCAAAAACACAATCTGGCCGCGCTCGTCGTGATAGACGGTCTGAATCCGGTTTCTCGTCGTCTGGGGCTTGTTGGACGTGATGGCGATCTTCTGCCCGATAATCCGGTTCATCAGCGTTGACTTTCCTACATTGGGCCGCCCCACTAACGTCACAAAGCCCGACTTAAATACTTGTTCCATGCTTTTTCCTTTCTATTGTAATGAAAATGAAGGCAAGCTTTGCCTCGGCAAACTGTCTTTTGTCTCTGCAAGATTTACCTTTAATATCATTTTAATATCCGGATGCTGTTAAACAGATCCTCCGCGTCCTCTACCTTTTCCTCGCTTCCCAGCACGCATATATAGCCGTCTGACAGGATGGCTCGGATCATCCCCGCCGCCTTTTGAATCGTCTCTGGAGCCGTCCGCAGCACTTCTTCTCTCTCCCGCTGCTTTTCATCAAAGGTCACGCCCGTCATATAGGCGGCGTACGAGCGCTCTCCCTTTGCCCGCGGCGTCAGAGGCACATCCATGTCGCTGATCGTTCCGATTATATATTTCATCATATCCCGCTCACTGGCGTCAAAATTCTCCAGATAGGAAACAATGCCCTTGTAGACCTCATTCGTCTCCCGCAGCTTCGGATCCCGGTACGACATGAGATATCCGTAGCCCTCAGGCAAAAAGGCGCACATAACGCCATAGGCGCCGCCCTTGACGCGCACCTCGTTCCACAGATAATCATACCGGAGAATCGTCCGCACCACCTTGAAGGAGCCGTCGTATTCGACTCCCTTATCCGTGAAAGAACCAGCCCTCGCCACATACTGAATCTTTCCCGCCGTCTTAAAGCCCTCGTTGGCAGAAACAACCGGGGGATGCCACATCGGCTCCGCAAGCGCCGCCGGCTCCTTCGGCGCCAGTCCGTCTCCCAGAGCCGGAAAAGCCCGCTCCACGATCTGATAGCCCTCCGCGTCCGACGTTACCGACACGCTCATGCGCTCCCTCACAAATATCTTTTTCATCAGGCCCTCTAATACCTGGCAGAGATTTTCCTTTCTCTCCTCAAAGTGATCGTCCAGATCGCACAGGAAATCATAATAGGAAATTCCCTTCATCTGCTCCACGTCGTACATTCTCTGCTTCACATAAGAAAGGGCGCGCCACGCCGCCGTCGTGTGCCCGGACGCCTGCAGTCCCGCCTGCTTCTCGCTCCGCGCCTCGCCGATGACCTCCCTCAGCCGCTTTTCATCGGTCACATGGGACGTCGTGAGAATTTCCCGAATCAGACCCATGATATGCTCCGTTTCCGGATAGAGTACCTTCGTGGCCAGTTCAAATCGAACGGCGTACTCGTCCTCACCCTTTTTTTCATACGTCGCCATGCTCATGCCCATATTGCCCGCGTGCAGAAGAATTTCATTGCTCAGCTCCAGCTTGTCATAGCGCTCGGTATCCACCGCCCCCAAAAGCTCCGCCAACAGTGAAATATAGGGAATATAATCCCTCAGATCCCGCACATCAAAGGAAATTTTTATATAGCTGATGCCGTTGGTAAAAATATTGTGATGGAGCGCCGGAATCTCCCCGATGCTCTTTTCTTCATTATAAAAAGGCTGCGCGTCCCGGCCGATATCCTCTCTGGCAAGGAGCGGAATGCACTTCAGCGCCTCCTCCGGCGTGGGCTCCTCCTGATAGCGCTTCAGCTCTTTTGTCTGCTCCACTAGCTCCTCGCACTGCTCCCTCGTAAGCGACGCCTTGTACCGGTCCAACCGCTCCTGCTCCTCCCGATCCATCCGGCTGGTGAGCCCCACCTTGGGCTCCACGCTGACAAAGCTGCTGTGATGGTTGTCGAGGAAATATTTCCGAATAATATCCTCATAATACCCGGTGCCGATTTTGTCCTTCATAAACTGGAAAATATCATTGGCGCGCAGGTGGATAAAGGGCTTGGAGCCGTCGTAGAGCCAGCTGTCGAACATCTGGAGCCCGTACATCAGCCCCTTGGGGTACGAGCCAAAATCCGCCTCCCGGTACTGAAACTCCAGCCCGTTAATCGCCGCCCGCAGGGATTTCTCATTCAGCCCGTCTCGCACAAGCCCCTCTAACGTCTGGCGGATAATATCCAAAAACTCCTGTTTCTGCTCCTTTTTCACATTTTTCGCGATGATGGAAAAATAGGGCTGCTTCACACTCTCCTCATACATGCTGGTAATCTCGCTGCCGATTCCCGCGTCCATGAGCGCCTGCTTGACCGGCGCGCCCACCGAGTCCACCAGAACGTGATCGAGGGCCTGCATCACGCGGTACATCTCTCGATCTAACGAATCGCCGAGCACGACGTTATAGCTGAAATACGCCTTTCCATCTGTCTCCTCGCCCTCGGTGACCGAATAAAAGCCGTACTGGTCCCGCCGCTCTGCAAAGGCATCCTGTGTCCCGATCTCGGAATCCACCTCCAGGTAGTCAAAATCGCTCAAATAATTCTCATCGATCCAGTTCAGCTTTTCCTCCATGTCCATGTCGCCGTACAGATAGATGTAGCTGTTGGACGGATGATAATATTTTCCGTGAAAATCCAGATAGTCCTCATAGGTCAGGTCCGGAATCGCCGCCGGATCGCCGCCGGACTCCACGCCGTAGGCAGTATCCGGGAAAAGGGACTGCTGGATGTTGCGGAATAAAAGCTGGTCCGGCGAGGAGAATACGCCCTTCATCTCGTTGAACACCACGCCGTTGTATTTCAGCGGCGCGTCCGCGCTCTCCAGCTCGTAGTGCCACCCTTCCTGCCTGAAAATCTTCTCCTCGCTGTAAATATTGGGATAAAACACCGCGTCCAGATACACGTGCATCAGGTTCTGGAAATCCTTGTCATTGCAGCTGGCCACCGGATAGACCGTCTTGTCCGGATAGGTCATGGCGTTGAGAAAGGTATTCAGCGAACCCTTGGCCAGCTCGATAAAGGGATCCTTGACCGGGAACTTCTTCGAACCGCACAGAACCGTGTGCTCCACAATGTGGGCTACGCCTGTAGAATCCTTGGGTGGCGTGCGAAAGCCGATCGTGAACACCTTATTGTTGTCGTCATTTTCAATCAGCGCCACCCGCGCCCTCGTCCTTTCGTGCTCCAGCAGATACCCCGTGCTGTTCAGCTCCGCGATCTCCTGTTTTTCAATCAGCCGGTATGCCTTGCAATTCTGAATATTCATATACTACCTCCAAAAAGTCTGTTTATCCTTATTTTTCATAAATAATCTGATAAATATACAGTACCACACAATTCCCAAAGCCGCAAGCGGTGCAAAAAACTAATTTTTCTTTTGACTTTTGCGCCCTGTTGTGGTATTGTAACTATGTGTTAAATATATTTTAGGAGGCAAAACACATGAAAGGTACAGTAAAATGGTTTAACGCCAAAAAAGGATTCGGATTCATTTCCGATGA
>CANPZR010000037.1 GCA_947589175.1 uncultured Lachnospiraceae bacterium
AAAAAATTTAAATTTTTTTAAAAAAGTTGTGGAAATCTCCAAAAGAATGTGTTATAATGATGTCAACAAGCAAGGAAGGGTACAAAACTTCCAAAGCACATACAGATAAGATAATAATTCATTGCCTTAATGAATCTTGATAAAGCGGAGGCTGGTTGAAAGCCTCCGCTTTGCGTTCTCCCGGTTTTCTCTGTGAATATTAATTTGTGGAATAAATCTTCTATATTTACAAATACTAGCATTACAGTTATACAATAGAACATGCAAATGAAAGGAGCTAGATCATGAAAGCAACAGGAATAGTGCGCCGTATTGACGATCTGGGGCGGGTTGTCGTGCCGAAAGAAATACGGAGGACATTAAGAATACGTGAAGGTGACCCTTTGGAAATTTTCACTAATAGAGAGGGCGGCATTATATTAAAGAAATATTCTCCTATAGGAGAGTTAGGAGTAATGGCCTCTGAACTGGTGGAGGCAGTTGCCCAGGTCACGAAATGTACCGTGTGCGTGGCGGACCGAGATATGATTGTTGCGGCTTCCGGCCCGAACAAGAGGGAGTTTCTGGGGAGAGACATTCACCCGGATCTGGTCCGGTGCATCGAGAGGCGGGAAAATATCCTGGCGACAGATGCTGACGCCAGATTCTGTCAAATTACGGCAGACCGGCCGGAAATCATGTCTGAGGCCATCAGCACCATCGTGTCAGAAGGAGACGCCATTGGGGCCGTTATGCTGCTGACCCGGAACCCGGAGCGGGAATTCTCGGATCTGGAGGAAAAACTGGCGGTTTGCGGAGCGAATTTCCTCGGCAAACAGATGGAGCAGTAATCCGCACAGACAAATTTTTCTGTTTTATGGGAGATATTTCCTTGTTTGTATAGAAAAACCTTGACAAATAAACGGAAAAAGGTTATATATAGTTATAGATTCATCGCAAATCTAGTAATATTTAAAGTTGAGGAGGATATAATCCATGAACAAGACAGAATTAGTAGCAGCAATGGCCGACAAGGCTGGTTTGTCCAAGAAGGACGCTGAGGGCGCTTTGAAATCTTTTATTGAGGTTGTTACAGATGAGTTGAAGAAGGGTGAAAAGGTACAGCTGGTTGGATTCGGCACATTCGAGGTAGCTGAGAGAGCAGCCAGAGAGGGCATTAACCCGCTTACCAAGAAGCCTATGAGCATCCCTGCATCCAAGGCTCCTAAGTTCAAGGCCGGAAGAGGTCTTAAGGACGCTGTGAACGAATAATTATTTTGTTTGCGAGAATGGATTTCAACACTCTCTTGTGTGGGACAAGAGGGTGTTTTATCTTATACAGGATTTTGGGGAAAGGAAGGTCCCGCTGAATTATGAGACTGGATAAATTTTTAAAGGTATCCCGGCTGATCAAGCGGCGCACGGTGGCCAACGAGGCGTGCGATGCCGGGCGCATTCTGCTCAATGACAAGGTGGCTCGGGCGTCTGCGCAGGTCAAGGCAGGAGACATTATTGAGATTCAGTTCGGCAACCGCAATACCAGAGTGGAAGTGCTTCGGGTGGAAGAGACATACAAGAAGGATGAGGCAAAGGAACTGTACAGGAATCTGTAATAAAGAAGAAGCCCTTCGCATATAGTTTTGTTAGAACGGGTAAGGAAGGGCTGCTTATGGTACAGGAACAGACGCATGGTCAGGCTCGGAGCCAGACGGCGCACCGGCTTCTTGTGCAGGATCGTGCGAGAGCTGAGGTGACAGGAGTGACGGAAGTCGTCTCTTTTGACAAAAAAGAGATTATTCTGGAGACGGTGGACGGAGTGCTCCGCTTTGACGGAGATGAGCTTCATGTAAAGCGCGTGACGCTGGAGCGGGGGGAAGTGGATATTGAGGGACGAATCTGCGGCCTGGTCTATCAGGAACCGGACAGGGACAAAACGGCGGGCAGTTTCATCAGCCGCCTCTTCCGCTGATGGAGATGATTCTCGGGCAGCTCCGGTATTTGGGGGCATCCTTTCTGTGGGGAGTTGTCCTGATGTTCGGCTATGACTTTATCCTCGTGTTCCGCCGCAAGGTCAGGCACGGGCGCGTCGGGCGCGCGGTGGAGGACTGGCTGTTCTGGGCGGTGGCGGCGCTGCTTGTTTTCCAGATGATTTTTGCCTTAAATAATGGTGTTATTAGAAATTTTTTCGCGGTATCCTTTATTGTCGGAATGTTTCTGTACCGGAAAGTGGTGAAGGATCGGTTCGTGCGCGGAGCGGTCGCCTGTATTGACTTCGTTTTTCGACCATATGTTTGGGTTTCGGGGAAAATCGGAAATTTATGGAAAAGACGGCGTAAAAAGAATGAAAAATCCTCAAAAAATCCTTGTAATTCTGAGGAAAAGCCTCTATAATGGAAGTTACTACAACGATAGTATGCAGATGAGGCATACATGCAAATATAATATGCATGCAAATGTAATATACACGCAAATATAATATATACGCAGAATGTAATACACATGCGGGATTGAGCATGTTCGCGGGATATGGAGGGTGTTATGAGTGGAAGAAGAAGAACGAGAAATCGGGCGGCTGGGGGGGTAACATCAGATGTTGAGCCCAAAGGCGTTATGAGGGGAAGAAAAAGAAAGAAGAACCGGACCAGCCTGTATCTGGTCATGATGGTCATAGGGATATTCTTAACTACGCTTGTGGTTCATGGGGTGCAGCTGAAGGCGAACTGCGACAAGCTCTCGACCCAGCAGGCTCAGCTTGAAGAGAAGAAGAAGCAACTGGAAAAGGAGCAGGAGGAGATCGCCAGGCAGGCCGAGTACCAGAAGACGGATCAGTACATAGAAGATGTGGCCAGAGAGAAGTTTGGCCTTATATATGATAATGAAATTGTTTTTAAAGCGGCAGAATAAGATTTGTCGCTTTTTTGTCGAAAAATTTTTCCGGATGCCTCTCTGTTTTTGACAAAATATGCCCCCTGGGCTTGTCTATACTATTTCTACATCGGCAGATTTCGATGTGTGAGATAGGGGGCATAGAATAGTGAAGGAAAAAGAGCTCTGGTTTCTGAGAGATAAGAGGCTGCCTGTTATGGCAGTTATTGCTTTTTTGACAGGGAGAGTCTGGCTGGGATCGATCAATCCTTTTGGCATTGCTCTGTTTGCGGATATGTGCGCGGAGAAAAAGGGATGCAGGATAACGGCGTTGGCGGTGCTTGCGGGCATGATGACGGCCGCTGACGGAATCGGTCTTTTGAAATACATATTGCTTTTTGCCATGGTTCTGGGGATTCTCTATTTTCAGGAAAAAATGGGCCAGGGAAAGATTACGCCGCTGTTTCTTTCCATAATATGCGGGGGGCTGAATTTTTTTCTGGGCATTGTGGCGAGCATATTTTCAGCCAGCACATGGGAAAATTTCTGGCTGAGCCTGTTAGAGGGATTCGCCGTATTTGCCATGGCAAATATTTTCCGGCTGGGGATACGTTTTGTTCTCTATGAGGACTGGCGGAAATGGCTGGGAGACGAGGAGCTGATCAGCCTGCTTGCGCTGGTATTTACCGCCCTGTATGGGATTCCCCGGCTGGCGGAGTCGGTTTTTTCTGTTGCCAGCACTATAAGCTATCTGTTAGTAGCCATTCTGGGGTTTCGCTTTGGAGCCGCCGCGGGAGCCGCTGCGGGAACGGCCGCGGGGGTCATGTTCGTGCTGTCGGGCAAGAATCTGGTGCTGATCGGATGTTGCTGTCTGTTAGGAGTCAGCGTGGGAATGTTTCGGCGGATTGGCAAGATCGGGAGCGCCGTGTCCTTTTTTCTCATGGGGTGCCTCATGATGTACGGCGCCGGGGGTGAGGTGGATGGAATCATAGAGCTGAGGGCCATGATGTCGTCGGTTATTATTTTTCTTGCCATTCCCGGAAAATTTCTGTACGCGGAGAAGAAGGACTGGCAGAATGACTCGGAAAATCTTTTTATGAAGGAGGATATCCGGGAGCTGGCAAACAGCCGCATTGAGGATTTTTCCGCCGCGTTCCGCCGCCTTTCCCGGAGCTTTGAGGGAAGGCGGGAGCCGCGCCAGGATGTGGAACCGGAGGAACTGGAGCGGATTTTTGATGAATTGTCGGAAAAGATGTGCAGAGACTGCGTGAACTGCCAGTTTTGCTGGGAGAGGCACTTTGAGGAGACAAGCGTAAATTTCCACAACATCCTCCTTCAGCTGGGGCAGGGCGGCGGCGTCTCAGTGACGCCTGATTTTGGGCGGAGATGCATCCGGTTAGACGAGTGCATGGACTATGCCAGGGAAAAGATGGCTGTGGCAAGGATGAATCTGGGCTGGAAGAATCGGATGGCGGAAAGCCGGGACGTGATTGCCAGGCAGATGATGGAGGTGGCGTCGGCGCTGAAATCCTTTACGCTGGATCTTTGCGAAGTGGGACAGGTTCCGGAGGAGATGCGGCGGGCGATGGCGGAGGAACTGAAAAAGAGGGGCGTGGCGCTGAAAAAAATCAGCGCCAAGTATCGGAAGGGGAAGCTGGAGGTGGCCTTTGCGGGTCACTGCAAGGGACGCCAGTGCCTCACAAAAACAGAACTGGCCACGGCTCTGTCGGATGCGGCGGGCGTGAGAATGCGGCCGGACCGGGACACGAGGAATGTTCTTGCGGGCAATGAGGAGACTATGTTTTTTCGCCAGGACACCGCTTTCCGCTCGCTCACAGGCCTGGCCCGGGTCGCGAAGTCCGGGGAAGCGGTATCGGGAGACAATTATTCTTTTTTGGAACTTCAGACCGGGGAGCTGTTGATGGTTCTGGCAGACGGGATGGGAAGCGGGGAGCGGGCGGATCAGGAGAGCAAGGGGCTGGTCGAAGCTCTGGAAAATATGCTGGAGGCGGGGCTCGAGAAACGCTCTGCCATTCGGATGCTGAATACGCTTTTGGTGGCCGGGTATGAGGGAAAATCTTTTACGGCCCTGGATATGGCGTCCATCGACTTGTATACCGGGGTGTGCGAGATTGTAAAAAATGGCGCGGCTCCTACTTTTATTAAGCGGGAGACGGGGGTGGAGACCATAACGGCGTCGGCGCTTCCGGTGGGAGTTGTCATGGAGGAGGAAGGAGAAGCGCGCCGCATAAAATTAAAGGGCGGCGACATGATTATCATGGTGTCCGACGGGGTGATAGACGGATACTGCGGCGAGAGCGGCGAGCGGCAGGAGGAAGCGCTGGAGCAGCTGATCGGCGGATTGCCCTGCCAGAATCCCACGGACATGGCGAATCAGATTCTTATGCATGCGCTGGCAAGGAGCAACCGGGAGGCTGCGGACGACATGAGCGTTCTGGTGGCGGGAATCTGGGACAAGGTGTGACAGGGAGAAAGTTGACGAATGGAGAAAGCATTGCGAAAAAAACTGGAAGAATTTGTGGAAAAAAACGATTTGATTCATAGAGGGGACGCCATCGTGATCGGCCTGTCCGGCGGGGCGGACTCCGTGTGTCTGCTGCAGCTGCTTTTTGAGCTGTCCGGCGACTGGGGACTGTCCCTGCACGTGGTGCATATACACCATGGAATCCGCGGAGCTGAGGCGGATCGGGATGCGGAATTTGCGGAGAAAATGGCAGCGGAGCGGGGACTGCCCTTTTATCTTGTCCGGGAAGATGTGCCCCGGATTGCCAAGGAGAAGGGAATGACTGTGGAGGAAGCGGGAAGAACGGTGCGCTACGAGAGATTGGAGGAGTGCCGGGAACGGGTGGGAGCCGGGAGCATTGCGGTGGCCCATCATCGGGACGATCAGGCCGAGACGGTGCTGTTTCAGCTGTTCCGCGGGAGCGGGCCGAGGGGGCTTTCCGGCATCCCTGTGCGGCGCGGATCGGTTATCCGTCCTCTTTTGTTCGCCGGCCGGGATGAGATACAAAAGTATCTGGCGGGAAAGGGGATTTCCTGGCTGCGGGACAGCACCAATGACGATCCTTCTTACAGCCGGAACCGAATCCGACTGGAACTTCTGCCGCAGGCAGAGGAATGCGTCAACCGGCAGGCGGCGCGGCACATTGCCGCCACAGCGGAGAAAATGGCTCAGTGGCGCCGGTACATAGAGAAAGAGGGAGAAAAAGCCTTTAAATCTATCGTGGCAAACGAAGGGGACTGCTGGTATTTTTCTGCGGGAAAATTTGAAAAGGAGGATCCGGTGATTCGTGCGGAGATTTTTCGGCGGATTCTGGAACAGATGCTCCCCGGCGCCAGGGATGTGGGACAGGCGCATTACGATCAGATGGAAGCTCTTCTGCAGGCGGAGACGGGGAAGCGCATTTCTCTTCCCGGCGGGGTGCAGATGGAAAAAGAGTACGGCCGAATGCTTTTTTATAGAAAAAAGGCTTCCCAGAGCGCGGTTTCCGGCGTCTCCATAACATGCGGGATTCCTTCATCGCATATAGTAAGGGAAGGACTCCGTATTTCTCTCGAGGTGAGGCGCAGGGAAGATTTACCCTCAAAAATTCCTCAAAAGGACTATACGAAATGGTTTGATTATGATATGATAAAGAGTAGCCTGATGGTTCGGAATCCCAGGGAGGGCGATTATTTCGTATTGGATTCCTCGGGAAACCGAAAACATCTGAACCGGTATTACATCGACAGAAAAGTGCCCCGCCCTCTGAGGGGGGAGCAGCTGGTTCTGGCGGAGGGGAGCCACATTCTCTGGGCTGTGCCGGACCGGGTCAGTGAGGCATATAAAATAACAGAATATACTAAGATGGTACTTGTGGTGACCATGGAAGGGGAAGCCGATGAGAGAAGTAACGCAGGTGTTGATTGAGGAAGAAAAAGTGGCTGCCAGGATTCGGGAGATGGCAGAGCAGATCAACAGAGACTATGAAGGAAAGAAATTGCACTTGATTTGCATTTTGAGCGGCAGCGTATTTTTTGCATGTGAACTGGCAAAATATATTAAGGTGCCTGTGAAGCTGGATTTTATGAGAGTTTCCAGCTACGGGAACAGCATGAGCAGTTCCGGGTCGATTTCTATTGATCAGGATCTTCAGTTCGGCATCGACGGCAAGCATGTGCTGATTGTAGAGGATATCGTGGACAGCGGGCGGACATTAGCGTTTCTGGCCAACATGCTCAGCAAGCGAGAGCCGGCGAGCCTCAGGATCTGTACGCTTTTAGATAAGCCGTCCTGTCGGGTGACAGAGGTGGATGTAGACTATGTGGGATTTGAGATAGAAGATCTGTTCGTGGTGGGCTATGGACTTGACTATGCCCAGAAATACCGCAATTTACCCTATATTGCCCAGCTTGAATTAAAGGAGGACTAATTCCATGAAAGGGATGAGAGGATACGGCTTTTTCATTCTGATTATAGCCGTTATTCTGATCGCTGTGTTTACAAATGAATTTTTCTCTGGCATGAACCAGGAAGAATATTCCTACAGTGATTTTAAAGAGGATGTGGCGGAGAGAAAGGTAGCCGCTGTAGTGGTTCACCAGAATGAGGAGGTTCCCACGGGGCAGATCGTGCTCTCCACTTCGGACAGCGAGAAAAAGAGCTTTTACGTGCCGGATGTCAACGCAGTTCTGGATTATCTGGAGAGCGTCGGCTTTAAGAATGTGAAAGTGCAGGATGTAGATGCTACGCCGTGGTATATACAGTTTCTGCCCTATGTGTTTGGATTTGTGCTGATTTTCTTCTTGTTTACCATGCTCAGCGGTCAGGCCCAGGGGGGCGGCGGCAACAACGCCAAGATGATGAATTTTGGCAAGAGCCGCGCAAAGATGACGACGGCGGATGACAAGAGAAAGACGTTCCAGGACGTGGCCGGTCTTGTGGAGGAAAAGGAGCAGCTGGAGGAGATCGTAGATTTTCTGGCGTCTCCCCAGAAGTATAATAAGCTGGGCGCACGGATACCCAAAGGCGTGATCCTTGTGGGACCGCCCGGAACCGGTAAGACCCTGCTTGCGAGGGCGGTGGCTGGAGAGGCGGGCGTGCCGTTTTTCAGCATATCCGGTTCGGATTTCGTGGAGATGTTCGTGGGCGTAGGCGCTTCCCGTGTCCGGGATCTGTTCGCGGACGCCAAGAGAAACGCTCCCTGCATTGTATTTATTGATGAGATTGACGCGGTGGCGAGACGGCGCGGCAGCGGTCTCGGCGGCGGCCACGACGAGAGAGAGCAGACGCTGAACCAGATGCTAGTGGAGATGGATGGCTTTGGCGTCAATGAGGGCATTATCGTCATGGCGGCTACCAACCGGGTGGATATTCTGGATCCCGCGATTCTGCGCCCCGGCCGTTTTGACCGGAGGATCCATGTGGGGCTGCCGGATGTGAGAGGCCGCGAGGAGATTCTGAAAGTGCATGCCAGGAACAAGCCTCTGGCCGAGGATGTGAACCTGGAGGAGATTGCCCGGACGACGGCGGGATTTGCCGGGGCGGATCTGGAAAATCTCCTGAATGAGTCGGCGATTGCCGCGGCGAGAGACAACCGCGTGTTTATTGTAGATGAAGATATCCGCAAATCCTTTATTAAAGTGGGAATCGGCGCGGAGAAAAAGAGCAAGGTTATTTCCGAGAGAGACCGGAAGATCACGGCGTACCACGAGGCGGGGCACGCGATTCTGTTCCATCTGCTCCCGGATGTGGGGCCGGTGTACACCGTTTCCATTATTCCTACCGGGCAGGGGGCGGCGGGCTATACCATGCCTCTCCCCGAAAAGGATGAGCTGCATCTGACGCGGGGGAAGATGCTGCAGGATATTACGGTGGCGTTAGGCGGGCGCATCGCGGAGGGTCTGATTTTTGACGATGTGACTACCGGGGCGGTACAGGATATCCGGCAGGCTACGGAGTCGGCCCGGGATATGGTGACCAAGTATGGCTTCTCGGATGAACTGGGCATGGTCAATTACAGTACCAGCGGCGACGAGGTGTTTATCGGAAGAGATCTGGGACACACGAAGAACTTCAGCGAGGGGACAGCCCAGGTCATTGACCGCGAGGTGAAGAAGATCATCGATCAGTGCCGTGAGAGGGCCACGCGGATTCTGAAGGAGAATATAGATATTTTGAACCGGCTGGCAGACCTTCTGATTGAGAAAGAGCGGATCGGCCGGGAGGAGTTCGAGGCATTATTTAAGCAAAATGCCGAGAGCGCTCCGGTAATTGAATAATCATTTGTGCAAAAGTTCAAACGGGAGATTTTGGTTGGGCAAATTACACAAAAGATTTTTGAAAAAAAATCAATGTTTGTGCAGACTTATTGGGGATATGGTGTTATAGTAATACTCGTAAACCCCAATACATTATATAGTTTTTGCTACACCCCATAAGTAACAAAAATACCTTCTCCCAAAAGGACAGCGACATGATGCTGTCCTTTTGACTTTCTAATGGGGAGAAGATATGTGGAGAGAGGACTACTA
Source organism: uncultured Lachnospiraceae bacterium (assembly GCA_947589175.1). Taxonomy (GTDB): domain Bacteria; phylum Bacillota; class Clostridia; order Lachnospirales; family Lachnospiraceae; genus Eubacterium_F. The sequence continues at coordinate 9,379 of CANPZR010000037.1, forward strand.
TGACAGACCGAGAAAAAAATCCGGTTGCCAGGATAAACAGAGACGCCATTTTCAGCGATGGCACTGGCAACTATGTGAACCCGGCCGAGCCGGAGAAATATCAGAACGTCAGCATTCGATGTCAGACGGCAAAGGACGACGCGGACGGCGTGTGGATTGTTGTGGACGGAGCGGAAAAACGCATGACAAAGTCCGGCGGAAACGATATTTTTGACTATTATGAAATTACGATTCCTCTGCGGGATCAGCAGGTCGGGTACTATTTCCTCGTCAAAAAGGGGGAGGAAGAGGTGATCTGCAACCGGCAGGGCGTTGTGGAGCATCTGGATCCGTATTTTAACTTCTGCATTATTCCGGGCTTCCACACGCCGGACTGGGCGAAGGGCGCGGTGATGTACCAGATTTTTGTGGACCGCTTCAACAAGGGAGATTCCGGCAACGACGTGCTGGACGGGGAGTACACCTACATAGACGAACACGTCACTCAGGTGAAGGACTGGAATAAGATGCCGGCCTCGATGGGAGTGCGGGAGTTCTACGGCGGCGACTTAAAAGGCGTTATGAAAAAGCTGGACTATTTGCAGGAGCTGGGCGTGGAGGTGCTGTATCTGAACCCGATTTTTGTGTCTCCGTCCAACCACAAGTACGATACGCAGGATTACGACCATGTGGACCCGCATTTTACGGTGATTGTAGAGGACGGCGGCAAGGTGCTGGAGCCGGGGGACAAGGATAATTCCCACGCCGAGCGGTATATCCGGCGCGTGGTCAACATGGCGAATCTGGAGGCCAGCAACGCCTTTTTCGCAGATTTTGTGAAGGAGGTCCACCGCAGGGGGATGAAGGTGATCCTGGACGGCGTGTTCAATCACTGCGGCTCTTTTAATAAATGGCTGGACCGTGAGAAAATTTACGATAAGGATCCCTCTTACAAGAAGGGGGCGTTTGTGGCGGAGGACAGTCCCTATCACGACTTTTTCCGCTTTTATCCGGACGGGGAATGGCCGGACAACACTCACTACGATTCCTGGTGGGGCAACGATACGCTGCCGAAGTTAAATTATGAGGACTCATCCAAGCTGCAGGAGTACATCCTGGGCATTGCCCGCAAGTGGGTGTCCGAGCCCTATTGCGTGGACGGCTGGCGGTTAGATGTGGCGGCGGATCTGGGTCACTCGCCGGAGTTTAACCACTTATTTTGGAGGCGGTTCCGCGATGTGGTCAAGCAGGCCAATCCGAACGCAATCATATTGGCGGAGCACTACGGCGATCCCTCTTCCTGGCTGGACGGAACACAGTGGGATACGGTTATGAATTACGACGCCTTTATGGAGCCGGTGGGGTGGTTCCTCACCGGAATGGAAAAACACAGCGACGTATACAAGGAAGAGCTGATCGGAAACGCGGACGCCTTTTTTGGCGCCATGATTGATTTCAGCACGCGGTTTACCGTGCCGTCCGGGTTTGTGGCGATGAATGAGCTGTCAAATCACGATCACTCGCGCTTTTTGACACGGACCAACCGTACGGTGGGGCGCACGGCTTTTGCCGGACCCATGGCAGCCAATATGGGAGTGAATCCCGCCGTGATGCGTCAGGCGGTGGTTATGCAGATGACCTGGGTGGGGGCGCCCACGGTGTATTACGGTGACGAGGCGGGCGTCTGCGGCTGGACGGATCCCGACAGCCGACGCACCTATCCCTGGGGAAATGAGGACAAGACCATGCTTTCGTTCCACCGGGAGATGATCCGGATTCACAAGGATTACGAGGTGTTCAAGACGGGAAGCCTGATGTTTTTGTATTCCGAGCCAGGCCTTGTGGGCTATGGCCGCTATAACCGCGACACGAAGGCGTGTGTCCTGGTTCACACGGGAGATGGCGAGCGGGAAGTCGAAGTGGACGTCTGGCGCCTGGGCGTGTCGGACGGTGAAAAAATGGCTGTTATGATGTACACGGACCAGTACGGCTATAATATGAACGCCGGTATGCTGGGCACTGTTGAGAACGGCAAGCTCCGGATTAAGATCGGGCCGAAGGGCGCCGTGGTCTGGAAAACGCTGAATATGTAGAAAAGGGACTGGCGCTTGAAACGTCAGTCCCTTAAATTTCTGTTTGATATTCATCTGGTTTTGCTTAACATTCTTTCGGACGAATATGCTTAATCGTCCACATCTACATCCGACTCTAAGATCTTGCCGGTCTTGGCGTCGATGGTGAACTCGTACTCGGTGTAGGGGTAGCCATCGCCGTCTCTCATCTCGATCTCATAGACCTGGCGTCCATCGTCGTACTCTAGATGGACCTTGACAAATTCAGCGGTATCAGGAGCCTGTGCGGCGGCAATTTTCTTCGCCTCGGCCTCGCTGATGATGCCGGAATTGCTGCTGGTGCTGCCGGATGAGGAGCCGGAGGAGCTTGCGGCCGCGTTGGTGAGCTTCCACTTGTAGCTTATCAGCTTGCCGTTGCCCGCGTCGTACTCCAAAGTGTAGTTCTTCTTGCCCTTTTTCAGAAGTACCTTGTACTCGTCTCCGTCGTCATCGTACTCAAGATAAATGCTCTTGACCGTGGCGCCGCTCACCTTGTTCAGGGCTTTCTTGCGGATTTTTTTCTTGCTGATGTGCTTTCCGCCGGACCAGTTGTAGTGCTGGAACAAATCCCACTCATAGGTAATTAACTGGGCGTTGGAAGCTCTATATTTTAAATCATATTCTTTTTTCCCTTTTACCAGAGAAACTTCATAGACCAGATAGCCGCTTTCGCGGTCGGTGTCCACTTCGGTCACAGTAGCGCCGGGAACTTCGGAACGAGCCGCTTTGGCAGCCGCGTTGGAACTGGAAAGTTTCTTCGCGTCCGCCGGAACGGCCGGGATTAACATAGCTGCACAGAGAACTAATACGGGGATAACTTTTCTTTTCATCTTTCTATACCTCCTTATCATATCAAAATACTATGAATTATTACAATTAGAGTATAAAATAAATTTATGGCAAAAAAGAGACGAAAATAAATTTTTTGAGAAAAAGATTTAAAAAAATTTTTAATCCAAAATCCGGGAGATGTAAAAAAATTTGGAATATAAAGAATTTTGCGGAACAAAATAGGGAAGCAAATAATTTATTCAAAAAAATAACAGGTTTTGTTTTGCGGGGATCTATGGTATAATCAAAATATGTAAATCATGAAAACGGAAAGAAAAAAATCTTGGAATGGAGGAAATATGTCTGAAAGAAAAATAATGCTTGGCAATGAGGCGATTGCCAGAGGCGCCTATGAGGCGGGCGTGAAGGTTTCCGCGGCGTATCCGGGGACGCCCAGCACCGAGATCAGTGAAAATATCGTACAGTATAAAGAAATTTACGCGGAGTGGTCGCCCAATGAAAAGGTGGCGGCGGAGGTGGCGATCGGCGCCTCCATCAGCGGCGTGCGCTCGATGGTTTCGATGAAGCATGTGGGGCTGAATGTGGCGAGCGATCCGCTCTACACGGCGTCCTATATCGGAGCGGGCGGCGGACTGCTGTATGTGGTGGCGGACGATCCGGGGCTTTACAGCTCCCAGAACGAGCAGGACACCCGGTGCGTGGCGCGGGCCGCTATCGTGCCGGTGTTAGAGCCGTCGGACAGCCAGGAGGCCAAGGATTTTGTGAAGGAGGCGTACCGCATCAGCGAGGAGTACGACACGCCGGTGATCCTTCGGACCACGACGCGGCTGGCGCACTCGCAGGGACCGGTGACGCTGGAGGAGAGAGTGGAGCCGGAGATAAAGCCGTATGAGAGGAACGCGGCGAAGAATGTCATGATGCCCGGCATGGCGAAAAAGCGCCATATCTGGGTAGAGGAGCGGATGAAGCGCTTGGAGGAGGACGGCTGCGGATTTGCCATCAACCGCGTGGAGATGGGCGATCCGTCCATCGGCTTTATCACGAGCGGAATCCCATACCAGTATGTGAAGGAGGTGTGCCCGGAGGCGTCCGTGCTGAAGCTGGGCATGGTGAATCCCCTTCCGAAGAAGCTCATACAGGAATTTGCGTCCAAGGTGGATAAGCTGTATATATTTGAAGAATTGGAGCCCGTGATCGAGGAGCAGGTGCGGGCGATGGGCATTGACTGCTGCGGCAAGGAGCTGTTTACGAGGCAGGGCGAGTACAGCGCCAATCTCCTCCGCGAGAAGGTGCTCGGCCAAAAGGTGGAGGCAGAGCCCTATGAGGATCTTCCGGCGAGGCCGCCGATTCTCTGTCCGGGATGCCCGCACCGCAGCACATTTTCCGTGCTGAACAAGCTGAAAATCCACGCAGCGGGGGACATCGGCTGCTACACGCTGGGAGCGGTTGCGCCGTTAAACGTCATTGACACCACAATCTGCATGGGAGCCAGCATTTCCAGCCTGCACGGCATGGAGAAGGCGCGCGGAAAGGATTATATCAAGAACTGGGTAGCGGTCATCGGCGACTCTACCTTTATGCACACCGGCGTCAATTCGCTGATGAATATGGTGTACAATCAGGGAACCGGAACCGTGATTATCATGGACAATTCCACGACCGGCATGACGGGCCATCAGGACCACGCCGCTACGGGAAAGACCCTGCGGGGCGAGGAGGTTCCGGCCATCAGCATTTATCAGCTGTGCAAGGCAATCGGCGTGAAAAATGTAGTGGAAGTGGACGCCTTTGACATTGCGGCCATGGAAAAGACCATTAAAGAAGAAGTGGCAAAAGACGAGGTCTCCGTGATCATCGCCTGCGCTCCCTGCGCGCTGTTAAAGGGCGTGAAGTTCCCGTACAAGTGCGTGCCGGTGAGCGACAAGTGTAAAAAGTGCGGCATGTGCCTAAAGCCCGGCTGTCCGGCGCTGACGAAGAACGCGGACGGCACGATTGCCATTGACGATACGATGTGCAACGGCTGCGGACTGTGCAGACAGCTCTGCAAGTTCGACGCGATTGATCGCATTGAGAAGAATTAAAATTCGCTGTCGCGGCAGAATGTGAGAAAGGATGGAGACATGGAGACGAAAAATATTATGATCGTGGGAGTGGGCGGTCAGGGGACGCTTCTGACCAGCCGCGTACTGGGGGGCATTATCGAGCAGGCCGGATATGACGTGAAGCT
>CANPZR010000038.1 GCA_947589175.1 uncultured Lachnospiraceae bacterium
GAAAAAGGAATGGCCATTCTGGGGGCCCACATTGATTCCCCCCGCATGGATATCAAGCAGAACCCGCTCTATGAGGACACGGAGCTGGCTTTTCTGGACACGCATTATTACGGCGGCATTAAAAAATATCAGTGGGTGACGCTGCCCCTGGCTATTCACGGAGTCATTGTAAAGAAGGACGGCCAGGTCGTGGACGTCTGCATCGGAGAGGATGAAAAGGATCCGGTTTTCTGCGTGACGGATCTTCTGATTCATCTGGCTCATGAGAGAATGGAGAAAAAGGCGGATAAGGTTGTAGAGGGAGAAGAGCTGGATATCCTTTTTGGCAGCCGCCCGCTCAAAGGAGAAGAAAAGGACGCCGTGGCGGCCAATATTAAGAAAATTTTAAATGAAAAATATGGCGTGGAGGAAGAAGATTTCCTCTCGGCGGAGCTGGAAGTGGTTCCTGCGGGAAAGTCCCGGGATGCCGGTATAGACGAGAGCATGATTATAGGATACGGACAGGACGACCGTGTGTGCGCGTTCACTTCTCTGTTAGCCATGCTGGAGGTGGAGGATACGGAGTACACTACCTGCTGCCTTCTGGTGGACAAAGAAGAGATCGGCAGCGTGGGCGCCACCGGCATGAGATCCCAGGTGTTTGAAAACACAGTAGCCGAGGTACTGGACCGGCTGGGGCAATATTCGGAGTTAGCGCTCCGCCGCTGCCTTGCCAATTCCCGGATGCTCTCCTCAGACGTGAGCGCGGCCTTCGATCCCCTTTACGCGGCTTCTTATGAGAAGAAAAACGCGGCTTATTTCGGCCGGGGGATGGTATTCAACAAATTTACCGGTTCCCGCGGAAAGAGCGGCAGCAACGACGCCAACGCGGAGTATATGGCGCAGATCCGCGGAATCTTAAGTGAGGCGAAGGTGGCCTATCAGACGGCTGAGTTAGGAAAAGTAGACGTGGGGGGCGGCGGAACCATCGCCTACATAATGGCCCTGTACGGAATGGACGTCATTGACTGCGGCGTGGCCGTGCTGAATATGCACGCCCCGTGGGAGGTGACCAGCAAGGCGGATATTTACGAGACGAAAAAGGGCTACGTGGTATTTTTGAAACATATAATGGGCAAGTGATCCGAAAGGAAGAATGCGATGAAGATACGTGCGGGGAGAATGCTGCTGTTAGCAGGTGTGGCCGGAGCGCTGGCGTCTGGAATCCGAATGGGACAGACGCCGTCTCTGGCCGCTGAAAAAGAAACTGATTCGATCGGAGCCATTGAGAAGAAGATGTTGTCCGTTTCCACAAAGAAGATCGCGTACTGCCAGGGGCAGATCCGGTCTTCTTATGACAGCGCGTGGAAAGAGGCGGCATCTCTTTCTCTTTCCAGCAGGGAACTGGACGTCGGGAAAAAGGGGTGGTACACGTTTCGGATAAAAAAGGTGTCGGGTAAATATAAATTGCTGCATATCAGGCTAAAGAAAAAAAAGTATGTCTTTTCCTTTAATTGCGCGGTAAAGCAGACCCCCGGATATTATTACCTGGTGCCCAAAGCGGAGCGTGACAAAATCCTGGCTCCGTCGCAGGACTCCGTGTCAGAGGGGGCGTCTGTCATCTCGGAGGACAAACAGTCCATGGCGTCGGAGGTGTGGTATCTGGAATCCGCCGGGAAAATGAATTTCCGCCTGAAAAATGTAAACAGCGGTCTTTATCTGACCGGAGAGGGCGACTCGGAAGCGGCAGTCCAGAAAAGCGTGAAAAAAAAGGAGATGGCCGCAGTATTTAAGGCGCTGCAGGGCGGGAAAAAATATCTGTATCTGAAAAATCTGGGCGGATCCGGCTTCCTCCAGTTCCAGGACAAAAAAGCGGCCTGCGGCAGGCGGAGCAGAGGCGCGGAGTGGAAATTCAAGCTGGAAAAGGCCCAAAAGCCGGAATCCTACGCATGGGTTGACAAAGAGACCACCTACCCGGACAACCTTCTTTTGGGCAGCGCGTTTACCTTAAAGGGGATTGTGAACTCCAGGTACAGCATGAAATCCGTTACGGTGGAGATTGTGGATTCCGCGGGGGAAGCGGTTCTTCAAAAGACAGAAAAAGCAAAAGAGTGCCGGTATGATATTTCCCGGGCGGACGCGGACATACCCTTTGGGAAACTTCCTCTGGGGGAATATTTTTACCGGATTCGCGTGACGGACAGCCAGGGGCAAGAGCTGACGGCCCTCGACCGGAAATTTACGGTCTATATGCCGGAAGAGAGCGAGGCCCGGATGCTGACCTACGATCCGCTTCTCATCGCCCAGACCGGCCATCAGTCCGACGGGACGAAAAAAGAGCAGAAGGCATGCGCTTCCTACGCCCTGGCATACTGCAATGCCATTCTTGCCAGGAGGGCGCAGGATCCCCACAGCTATTGGACCAGCGAGACGGACGTCACATGCGTGTGGTCCAGGGGAGGATACGCAACGGCGTCCTATGATTCGGAGACAGCCCTTTTGCAGGCGGCGTATGCGCAGATTCTGGCGGGCAGTCCCTGCATTCTCTATGTGAAATGCAATTCTTCCAGTCAGCACTGGGTGACGCTGATCGGTTATCAGAATATAGGAGAGGGAGGAAAACTTTCCGCGGACAGTTTCCTGGCGCTGGATCCATGGGACGGAACCGTCATTACCGTTTCAGATAAATACCAGATTCATCCCGGCCTTCGTCTCGCATACAGTAATTCCTAGTCGTTTTGCGCCACAAAGATGTGCCAGACAACCATAGACGCGGAGAGAAAACAGGAGTATAATAGAATCAGGCGAAAAAAGAGGTTGACAATCAGCAGGCGATAAGATATTATAATAACAGAACATCTGTTCGAAACGCTTGTTCTGTTTTTCGGACAGATGCTATGGGGAAGATGTTATGTGAGTGATCAGGAGGATATACAGATGGAAAAAGATCAGAATAAATTAAAGGCGCTGGAGTCTGCTATTGCCCAGATTGAGAAGGCGTACGGACAGGGCTCGATCATGAAGCTGGGAGACACGACGCATCTGCAGGTGGAGGCGGTTCCCACGGGATCGTTGAGCCTGGATCTCGCCCTGGGCGTGGGAGGCATCCCGAAGGGACGTATTGTGGAGATTTACGGACCGGAGTCCAGCGGCAAGACCACCGTCGCTCTGCACATGGTGGCGGAGGTTCAGAAGCAGGGCGGGATCGCAGGCTTTATTGATGCGGAGCATGCGCTGGATCCCGTCTATGCGAGAAATATCGGAGTAAATATTGACGAATTGTACATATCCCAGCCGGACAGCGGCGAACAGGCGATGGAGATTACGGAGACCATGGTGCGCTCCGGGGCGGTGGATATCATTATCGTGGATTCCGTGGCGGCGCTGGTGCCGAAGGCGGAGATCGACGGCGACATGGGCGACTCCCATGTGGGGCTGCAGGCCCGGCTCATGAGCCAGGCTTTGCGGAAGCTGACAGCAGTGATCAATAAGTCCAACTGCACGGTCATATTTATCAATCAGCTCCGCGAGAAGATCGGCGTCATGTTCGGCAACCCGGAGACGACGACCGGCGGCCGTGCGCTGAAGTTCTACGCCTCGGTCCGCATGGACGTGAGGCGGATCGAGACTTTGTCCCAGGCGGGAGAGAAGATCGGAAACCGCGTCCGCGTCAAGGTGGTGAAGAACAAGGTCGCTCCGCCCTTCCAGGAGGCGGAGTTCGACATCATGTTCGGCAAGGGCATTTCCCGGGAGGGAGATGTGCTGGATCTGGCAGCCAGCCACGACATCATTGTCAAGAGCGGCGCCTGGTACTCTTACAACGGGGACCGCATCGGCCAGGGCCGGGAGAACGCCAAGAAGTACCTGGCGGAGAATCCCGCCGTGTTTGAAGAAGTAGAGAGGGCGGTCCGGGAGAAGTGCCTTCCGTCCGGCGCGGAGGAACCGGCGGAGAGCGGCGAGGGTGAACAGCCGGAGGACAAGAAGCCGGCGTCCAGAAAGAAAAAGGAAGAGTAGTGTATGGACACGGCACAGATGGACGAAGAGGAGAAGAAGGCTGTCAAAAAGGCTATGGATCTGCTGCTGCGGATGGATCAGACCGAGAAGGGCCTATATGACAAGCTGATCCGCGCCGGGTTTTCCGAGAGGGCGGCGGCGACGGCTATGTCCTATGTGAAAAGCTTTGGTTATCTGGACGATCTTAGGTATGCGCAGAACTATATCGGTTTTCATAAGGAACAGTACAGCCGGAAGGAGCTGCGCTACAAGCTTGCAGGCCGAGGCGTGCCGGCGGATGTGATCGACCAGGCGCTCAGAGAGCATTTCAGGGAGGATGAGACGCAGGCCCTCAGGAAGCAGCTGGAGAAGAAGCTGAGGGGACGGGTTCTCTCTTCCCTTGACCGGGCGGAGCGGGAGAAGGTGATTGCCTATCTGACAAGAAAGGGCTATTCCTATTCCGATGTACGGGCAGTGATGGGCGGCCTTTTTGCGGACGACGGATAATACGGATATGTTTTTAGGGCCAGGGGTCATGAGTCCCGTGTTTGCGCGTGATTTTGCGCGGGCGCGGGATGCGGCTCCCGGCTTTTTTCCATTTTTCCATTTGATGAGATTTCCTGTTGATTTTTCCATAGTGGTTGTGTATAATGTAGTACATATGGAGTTTTGGGCGCAAAGCGCCCATAGGATAAGGGCGCCCTTGCGGCAGAAATGGAGATTATCATGAAATACTTTGGAACGGATGGATTCCGCGGAGAGGCCAATGTGACGCTGAACGTGGAGCATGCATACAAAGTGGGAAGATTTCTCGGACATTATTTTCAGAGAGAGGATCATCGTGTCCGGGTCATTATTGGAAAGGACACCCGATTGTCGGGCTACATGTTTGAGACGGCTCTGGCTTCCGGGCTGACAGCCAGCGGAGCCGATGTGTATGAGCTTCATGTAACGACCACGCCCAGCGTCTCGTATCTTGTGAGAGAAGAGGATTTTGACTGCGGCATTATGATCAGCGCCAGCCACAATCCGTACTATGATAATGGAATCAAGGTGATCAATGCCAAAGGGCATAAGCTGGAGGCTGAGGTAGAGGAGCAGATCGAGGCCTATATTGATGGAGAGATACCGGAACTTCCGCTGGCGAAGAAGGAGAAGATCGGCCGGTGTTTTGACTATGTGAAGGGCCGTGACCGATACATCGAATTTCTCAAAGGCCTGGCCAAGTACCGTTTTGATGGAAAGACGGTGGCGTTAGACCTCGCCAATGGATCCGCCTCTTCCATTGCCAAAGAGGTATTTGAGTCCTTAGGCGCTCATGTGATTGTCCGGCACGACCAGCCCAATGGCACCAATATCAACAGAGACTGCGGCTCCACTCATATTGACAGCCTGCAGAGTCTGGTATATGACACGGGAGCCGATGTGGGATTTGCCTACGACGGGGACGCCGACCGGTGCATGGCGGTGGACGACGAGGGCAAGGTGATTGACGGAGACCATATTCTGTACCTCTGCGGCCAGTATCTGAGAGATCAGGGCAAGCTGAATAAAAATACAGTAGTTACCACCGTTATGTCCAACATGGGATTGTACCGGGCACTGGACGCGCTGGGAATCCGTTATGAACAGACGGCGGTGGGAGATAAATATGTCTGTGAGAACATGATGGAAAATGACTACTCCATCGGAGGCGAGCAGTCGGGTCACATTATTTTCAAGGAACACGCGGTGACCGGAGACGGGATACTGACGTCGCTGATGATCATGGAGGCATGGCTGGCGGCGGATCGGCCCCTGTCGGAGCTCACAGGCGAGCTGGTGATTTACCCCCAGCTTCTTGTCAATGTGAAGGTGAAAGACAAGGCGGCTGCCAGAGAGGATGAAGACGTCCTGCGCGCGGAGAGCGAAGTGACGGAGAGCCTGGGAACGGCCGGGCGGCTTCTTTTGAGGGAGAGCGGGACGGAGCCTCTGATTCGTGTGATGGTAGAGGCGGAGACTGAGGAGTTATGTAAGAAAAACGTGAATCATATCGTTCAGGCGCTGAGAGATAAAGGCCACGTTATTGGTTAAAAATATATAATATATAAAAAATATATATAAATATATATAAGGAAAAGGAAAGAGAGGACCAACGAATGAGTTACACAGTAGAAGTAGAAAATCTGGAAAAGAGCATGGCGAAGATCATGATTACCGTAAGCGCGGAGGAGTTTGAGGCGGCTATGGTAAAATCTTATAATAAGAACAAGCGCAAGGTCAGCGTCCAGGGCTTCCGAAAAGGAAAAGCCCCGAGGAAATTGATCGAGAGAATATACGGCCCGGAGATTTTTTACGAGGACGCGGCTAATTTTGTCATTCCGGAGACCTATGAAGAGGCGAAAAAGGAGACGGGCCTGGAGATTGTTTCCCGGCCGGAGATCGATATAGTGGACATCGGTGAGAACCGCGAATTTGTGTTCTCGGCGACGGTTGCGGTCAAGCCGGAAGTGACGCTGGGCGAGTACAAGGGCGTTGAGGTTGAAAAGCGCGAGGCCAATGTGACAGATGCGGACATAGACGCCGAGTTAGAGAGAGTACAGGAGCAGAACAGCCGCATGATCACGGTGGAGGACCGGCCTGTAGAAAAGGATGATACAGTGACCATCGACTTTGAGGGATTTGTGGACGGCGAGCCTTTCCAGGGCGGAAAGAGCGAGAACTATCCGTTAGTGATCGGCAGCCACGCTTTTATTGATACATTCGAGGATCAGCTGATCGGCAAGAATACCGGCGAGGAGACAGAGGTTCATGTGACGTTCCCGGAGGAGTACCACGAGGCTTCCCTGAAAGGAAAGCCTGCGCTGTTCAAGGTTGCGATCAAGGCAATCCGCAGAAAGGAACTGCCGGAGCTGGATGATGAGTTCGCCAGCGAGGTGTCCGAGTTCGAGACTCTGGAAGAGTACAAAAACAGCATTAGAGAGACACTGACCGAGCGCAGAAAGGAAGAAATAAAGAGGCTCAAAGAGGAGGAGGCCGTTGAGAAGGCCGTGGCAAACGCGCAGATGGAGCTGCCGGAGCCGATGGTAGACGAGCAGGTACAGCGGATGATTCAGGAGTTTGCCGGACGCATTGCCCAGCAGGGACTGAGCTTTGAGCAGTACATGCAGATGACGGGCATGACGCCGGATGCGTTGATGCAGCAGATGAAGCCGGACGCGGAGAAGCGCATCCGCGCCAGACTGACACTGGAGGCCATTGTCAAGGCGGAGAATATCACTGCGTCTGACGAGGAAGTGGATAAGGAAATTGAAAACATGGCTTCCATGTACCAGATGGATTTTGAGGATGTAAAGGAGACCATCAGCGATACGGAGAGAGAGCAGTTCAGACAGGACGCGGCAGTCCAGAACGCGGTATATTTCCTTGCGGAAAATGCAGTCGAGACAGAGTCCGCGGGCAAGGAAGAAGAGGAGTAATTCGAAACGGAGGTAGAAGATGGCATTAGTACCTTATGTCATAGAGCAGACGAGCCGGGGCGGCGAGCGCTCTTATGATATTTTTTCAAGATTATTAAAAGAGAGAATTATATTTTTGAGCGACGAGGTCAACGATCAGACGGCCAGCCTGGTCGTGGCGCAGCTTCTTTTTCTGGAGTCGGAAGACCCCAATAAGGACATACAGCTGTACATCAACAGCCCGGGGGGATCTGTCACAGCGGGCATGGCTATTTACGATACGATGAATTATGTGAAGTGCGACGTGTCTACGATCTGCATCGGCATGGCGGCCAGCATGGGAGCTTTCCTGCTCTCCAGCGGCGCGAAAGGAAAGCGCTTTGCCCTTCCCAATGCCGAGGTGATGATCCACCAGCCGTCCGGCGGCGCCAAGGGTCAGGCTACGGAGATTCAGATTGTGGCGGAAAATATTTTAAAAACTAAGAAAAAATTAAATGAAATACTGGCTGCCAATACGGGTCAGACTGTGGAAAAAATTGCTGCAGATACGGAGCGCGACAACTTCATGAGCGCTGAAGAGGCGAAGGAGTATGGCCTGGTGGACGAGATTGTAGTTAACCGCAACGACACAAAGGAAGAGGAAAAATAGTAAAAAAATGGTGCCGGGAGTGCTGGCACCATTTTCCAGTATAGAATGGAGGGCAGTGTGAAAATCACGCTCCAGAATGGAGGATATCATGGCGGGCAAAAATAATGAAAGTCAATCCCATTTCCGCTGCTCATTTTGCGGCAAGATGGAGCATCAGGTTCACAAGCTGATTGCGGGGCCCAATGGGGTATTTATATGTGACGAGTGCATCGACCTGTGCGAAGAAATACTGGCCGAGGAGGAGATGGACCAGTACGACGAGATTGAGGAAGCGGGAGAAATCAATCTCTTAAAGCCGCGGGAAATCAAGGAATTTCTGGATGAATATGTAGTGGGTCAGGAAGAGGCGAAGCGGGCTCTTTCCGTGGCTGTCTATAACCATTATAAAAGAATTAAAGCAGGAAAAAATATAGATGTGGAGCTGCAGAAGAGCAACATTCTGATGGTGGGGCCCACCGGATCGGGAAAGACCTATCTGGCTCAGACGCTGGCGAAGATTCTGAACGTGCCTTTTGCCATCGCGGACGCCACTACGCTGACGGAGGCCGGCTATGTAGGCGAGGATGTGGAGAATATTCTTCTGAAAATCATTCAGGCGGCGGACTACGATATTAAGAGAGCGGAACACGGCATTATCTATCTGGATGAGATTGACAAGATTACCAAAAAAGCGGAAAATGTTTCCATCACCAGAGACGTGTCCGGCGAGGGCGTCCAGCAGGCGCTGTTAAAGATTCTGGAGGGGACGGAGGCAAGCGTTCCGCCTCAGGGAGGCAGAAAGCATCCCCAGCAGGAATTTTTCCATATCGATACGAGCGATATATTGTTTATCTGCGGCGGGGCTTTTGACGGCCTGGATAAGATTATCAGCTCCCGCATTGACAAAAAGTCCATCGGATTTAACGCCGAGATTGCCGATTCCACGGATCAGAATGTGGGCGAGCTGTTCAAGCAGGCCCTTCCCCAGGATTTTGTGAAATTCGGTCTGATTCCGGAGTTCATCGGGCGCGTTCCAGTGACGGTGGCGTTAGACCTTCTGGACGAGGAGGCCTTGAAGGAGATTCTGGTGAGGCCGAAAAATGCCATCACTAAACAGTACCAGAAGCTTTTGGAACTGGACGGGATTCATCTGGAATTTGAGGACGAAGCCATCGCAGAGGTGGCCAGGCTCTCTACTGAGCGCAAAACCGGAGCCAGAGGCCTTCGCGCCATACTGGAGACATGCATGATGGATTACATGTATGAGCTGCCCTCTCGAAGTGATGTGACAGATTGCATCATCACCAAAGAGGTGGTTGACAGAGAGGGGGAACCAAAGCTTCTCAGGGCGGGCGAGGAAATCCCCCGGCTGGGAAAATCGGACAGCGCGGAAAAGGTGGAGGAAGAGAGCGCATAGATTAAGTGGAAAGAGGAATTGGGATGAGCGAACAGCAAATGAAAACAATGCCGATTCTGGCTTTAAGGAGCATGACGGTGCTGCCGGGCATGCTGGTTCATTTGGATATAAGCAGGGAAATCACCAAGCGGGCCATCGAGGAGGCCATGGCGTCCGATGGCAGGATCTTTATTACGGTTCAGAGGGATGAGAGCGTAGAGAACCCGTCCTTTTACGATCTGTATGAGGTGGGCGTGTACGCCAAAATCCGTCAGGAAGTGAAAGTGAAGGACAGCGTGGTTCGGATTATGGTGTCCACCAAAAGGCGCGGGCAGCTTCTCAGTCTGAACCAGACAAAGCCCTTTCTCATGGGAGATGTGACCCCCTATGAGTGGGAGGGCGAGGAGTATCTCGGCGAAGCGGAGAAGGAGGCCATGTGCCGCAATCTGAAAGAAATCTACATGGTCTATCTGAACGAAAATCCCAGAGCGAGCCGCAGCGCCGTGGACCGCATCCGGAAAATGGACGATTTAGACAAGCTGATCGATCTGGTCGCCATGCATGTGAACATGGGCTATGAGAAGCGTCAGGAAGTGTTAGAGTGC
The DNA here is from genome assembly GCA_947589175.1 of uncultured Lachnospiraceae bacterium. Lineage (GTDB taxonomy): Bacteria > Bacillota > Clostridia > Lachnospirales > Lachnospiraceae > Eubacterium_F. The sequence goes on from CANPZR010000038.1 coordinate 10,039, forward strand.
CTGGATCTGGAGAGGCGGTATGAGATCGTGGCGGGGGCGCTGATGGAGGAGGTCAATATATTCCGAATCCGGGAGGCCTACCGCAATAAAGTAAAAGAGGAAGTAGACAAAAACCAGAAAGAGTATTTTCTCCGGGAACAGATGAAGGTGATCCGCGAGGAGCTGGGAGACGGAGAGAGTACCGAGGATTATGTGGAGAAGTACCAGAAGCAGCTGGCGGAGCTTATTTGCAGCGATGAAATCCGGGAGAAGATCGATGAGGAGATCAAACGCCTTCAGGCCATTCCCGGAAACTCCTCCGAGCATATTGTCTCCCAGAATTACATTGAGACGCTTTTGGCGCTTCCCTGGGATAAGGTGTCCGAGGACAATCTGGATATCAACCACGCGGAGCAGATTCTCAACGAGGATCACTACGGACTGGAAAAGGTGAAGGAGCGCATCCTGGAATTTCTGGCGGTGCGGGCGCTGACCAAGAAGGGCGACAGCCCGATTATCTGTCTGGTGGGTCCGCCGGGGACCGGCAAGACGTCTATTGCCAAGTCGGTGGCGAGAGCGCTGAACAAGGAATATGTCCGCATCTGCCTGGGCGGCGTGCGGGACGAGGCGGAGATCCGGGGACACAGGCGGACCTATGTGGGCGCTCTGCCGGGGCGTTTCATCGACGGCCTGAAAAAGGCAAAGGTAAAAAATCCGCTGATGCTGTTAGACGAGATCGACAAGACCAGCGGCGACTACAGGGGAGATACATCCTCCGCGCTCTTGGAGGTGCTCGATTCCGAGCAGAACCGGAATTTCGTGGACCACTATGTGGACCTGCCGGTGGATCTGTCCGAGGTGTTATTTATCTGTACGGCCAACACGAAGGACTCCATACCGCGTCCTCTCCTTGATCGCATGGAAGTGATTACCCTGTCCGGCTACACGGAGAACGAGCGCTTCCACATCGGAAGGGACTATCTCGTTCCCAAGCAGTTTGAGAAAAACGGACTGAAAAAGAGCCAGCTCTCCATCAACGACGCGGCTCTGAAGACGATTATATCCTATTACACGAAAGAGGCGGGCGTCCGGGAGCTGGAGCGCCAGATCGGCAAGATATGCCGCCGGAGCGCCAAGCAGATTTTAGCGGGCGAGGAGGGGAAAATCAAGGTCACCACGCGGAATGTGACGGATTTTCTCGGCAAGAAAAAGTACCGCGTCAACGAGGCCAATAAAAAGGCGGAGGTCGGCGTCGTGAGGGGTCTTGCCTGGACCCAGGTGGGCGGCGATACACTGGAGATCGAGGTGGCCGCGATGCCGGGCGAGGGAAAGCTGGTGCTGACCGGAAAGCTGGGGGATGTGATGAAGGAGTCCGCCCAGATCGCCTTGAGTTTGGTTCGGTCGCTGCTTCCCAAGAAGAACCGCTTTTTCAAGGAAAATGATTTTCATCTCCATGTGCCGGAAGGCGCCGTGCCGAAGGATGGTCCGTCCGCCGGAGTTACCATGACCACAGCGATCTACTCAGTGGTCACCGGGGAGAAGGTGGATTCAAAGGTGGCCATGACCGGCGAGATTACGCTGCGCGGGCGCGTGCTGCCCATCGGCGGCCTGAAGGAAAAGCTCCTGGCGGCGCGCATCGCGGGAATCGAGCGGGTAGTCGTCCCGGAGGACAACCGGCCGGATGTAGAGGAGCTGGAGGAAGAAATCACGGAGGGAATGACAGTCTTTTACGCCAAGACCATTTCTGATGTGCTGAAAGTTGCCCTGAAAAAATAAGGCGTGAGAGAAACGAGGTTTCTATGAAGATAAAATCTCTGGAGCTGGAGACGGTGTGCGGCATCACCAGCAAGCTGCCGCAGCACGACAAGATTGAGATGGCCTTCTGGGGGCGGTCCAATGTGGGGAAATCCTCTCTGCTGAACAGCCTGTGGAACCGAAAGTCCATGGCGAGGATTTCGGCGCAGCCGGGAAAGACGCAGACAATCAATTATTACAATGTGAACGATGTGTGCTATATGGTGGACCTGCCGGGGTACGGATACGCCAAGGTGTCCAGGGAGCTGGCGGGTAAATGGATGGGCATGATCGAGAAGTATCTGGATATGTCCCGCGCGCTGCGGGTGGTGTTTCTGCTCATTGATATCCGCCACGAGCCGTCGAAAAAGGACGTGGAAATTTACCGCCTGCTCTACGACAAGGGATTTAATCCGCTGATTATCGCCACGAAGGCGGACAAGATCAGCAGGCAGGCAAAGAGCAAGAACATCGCCGCGATCCGAAAGGCGTTGGGGGCTCCGGAGGAGACGCCCATTCTTCCCTTTTCCGCGCTGAATAAAGAGGGAAAAGAGGAAATCTGGGAGTATATCGACATGTTTGTGAGAGAAATTCCCGTGGAGTGACAGATGGCGGGAGCGGCTGTGCCGTTTCTCACCGCCTCTTTGCGATAAATCTCTAGAGCGAACTGTTTGCTCGGAAATGAGGATTACTATGACGAAAAAACAGCGGGCAGCGCAGATTATCGAGCTGCTGGAAAAGGAGTACCCGTTGGCGGACTGCACATTAGATTATGACGAGGCGTGGAAGCTGCTTGTCAGCGTCCGGCTGGCGGCGCAGTGTACGGACGCGCGGGTGAATATCGTAGTACAGGACCTCTACGCGAAGTATCCGTCCCCGGCGGCGCTGGCGGAGGCCTCGCCGGAGGAGATTGAGGAAATCGTAAAGCCCTGCGGCCTCGGGCACAGCAAGGCGAGAGATATTCATGGATGCATGACGATGCTGGTGGAGCAGTACGGGGGACGGGTGCCGGACACGATGGAGGAGCTATTAAAGCTTCCCGGAGTCGGGCGCAAGAGCGCCAACCTCATTATGGGAGACGTATTTGGCAAGCCAGCCATTGTAACGGACACCCACTGCATCCGGCTGGTCAACCGCATGGGATTGGTGGACGGCATCAAGGAGCCGAAAAAGGTGGAGATGGAGCTCTGGAAGATTATTCCGGGGGAAAAAGGGAATGATTTCTGCCACCGGCTGGTACATCACGGACGGGAGGTCTGCACCGCGAGGAGCGCGCGCTGCGAGAGGTGCTGTCTTTCCGATGTATGCAAAAAAGCGCTCAAATAAGAGAGGAGAATTGTTGTGAAGGAATTATGCAAAAAATGCCTGAAACCGGAGATCGTGCGAAAGATAACGGGAACCATCTGCGCCCTGGAGGGGATTTTTACGCTGCTGATGGCTGTGATGATTGCAAGGCTGTATCTGACCGAGGGACGGGAGTCCTTCTCCCCGGACGAGCTGGATCTGTTTCCCATGCTCATCGGATTCTGCGCGTTTTATGGGATTCTCTGCGTGTTCTACTCCTATTTCCGGTTCCGCTTCGCTTCCGGGACGCCTTTAGTGGAGCTGTTCTGGAAGTACAAGATCACGTTTATTTTATATATCGTGGTCAGCGGCATGAGCCTTGTGTGGGTCCTCCCCACCATGCTTGGGCGGACGGACCTCATGGGATATATCGAGGTTCCCATCGGCATCATCGGGATGCTCGCCATCGTGCTGGATTTCTACCTCTATATCCGGGTGTTTATAAAATGGCTGCGGAGCTGATTACGGGCTCCCCACCAGCATTTTTTCATAGAGAAGCCCCACCACGAACCATACCGGGGCGTAATCAAAACGGATGATACCCTTGTAGCTGGCCTTCGCGCCGCTGTAGTCCCAGGGGCAGCATCCTTTTTTCTTTAACAGGCTCCCGGCGCTAAATTCCGTGAGAAAAATCGCCGCCGTGTAGATGGAGCCCCGCAGCATGACGGGCTTTCCCTTTATGGCCTGGCACAGCGGCTCCATGAGGGAGGCCATGCCGTAGATGGGAAACATCCAGATGGAAGTGGCGCATTTTAGCTGCTTGTCCTTTTTGTGGCAGAGGGAATCGCAGCCGGTCCAGAAGCACTCCAGGCCCCATCCCATCAGTCCGCATTTCATAAAATTGTTCAATTTGTGGCTCATAATAACCCCCATTCCGGAGCGTTTACAATTTTGTGACGCCCCGGCACAATAAATTTTCCGGAGCAGATTATTTTCACTCCGAACATAGTATATCCAAAAAAAGTCCAATTATTTTTTGCCCTAAAAGTATATGGCTGGTTCGAGCTAGTCATATGTTTTTTTGGAAAAGGGAATGAGCAGAAAAAACTTGACACATTAAAAAAAGTGGCGTATAGTTTCATATACGAGCAAAGGCGTTCTGCAAGAGCAGGGCGTCTTTTCATATTTCACTATTCCTTGGCAAAAATATTGCAGGAAGAAGAAAAATCTGGTATACTTATTTTGGCTATCTATATTTTTTGACAATCATTAGGGAGGAAATGAATTATGGCTGATATTCGACCATTCCGGTGTCTGCGTCCGAGAGCGGATGTGGCGGCGAAGGT
>CANPZR010000039.1 GCA_947589175.1 uncultured Lachnospiraceae bacterium
AAGTGGCTGAAGGGGCTCCCCTGGAAAGGGAGTAGGTCGTTAATAGCGGCGCGAGGGTTCAAATCCCTCCTTCTCCGCTCCGTAAAACACTGTTTTATTAGGAAGCATTGTTTTACGAATTTAAAGGGGCATAGTTCATCGGTAGAATGAGAGTCTCCAAAACTCCAGAGCTGGGTTCGATTCCTAGTGCCCCTGTGCGAAGCCTGTAGACAATCTGCTGTCTACAGGCTTTTTATATAGTAGTGACCCGGAAATGCCATTGATATGACAAAATGTATCCATACAATAGAAATCAGATTTGAGAATCGTGACAATAAAATGCCGTCAGAGCGGCGGAATGAGAGGGAAAAATGAACAGACAGAAAAGATCTTTTATTGCGATTATATTGATAGCGGGCATGCTGTTGTCCTTTGTCCCGGCGCCCGCGTTTGCGGCGGAGAGCGGCGCGTCCTCGACGGAGGGCAGCGTGTCCGCCACGGAATCCGCGTCAGATGAGAGCGACGCCTCCAATGGAAGCGATGCATCCAGCGGAAACAGCGCCTCCAACGAAAGCAATGATTCCATTGTCTCTACGGGACCGGCCGTCTCTACGGGCGCAGCGGTTACTCCGACTCCGACGCCCCGGCCGCTCAAGTTAGTTGACGCGGAAATTGTGGACGGAGGGGACCAGACCCGCGTGCCCTATCAGAGCCAGTACGATGAGACCAATATCACGATCAAGGCCACCTACGACGACGGCTCGGAGCAGTTAGTCCACCCGGATTCTCTGGAGGGGTTTGTGGACACGTCTACCCTGGGCGTTCATGAGGTCACGGCGGTCCTCGGCGACAGGACGTTTCATTTTTCCATCGTGGTCGTTCCGGCCAAGGTGTCGGGCGTGCATATGGCCCAGGGGACGCAGACGGCGATCTCTGTCGAGTGGGATGCGCAGGAGGAAGCGGAAGTTTACGAGGTCTATACGTCAAAGACGGAAAAGGGAGAGTTTGAGTTAGTCGGGACGACGGAGGAGACCAGTTACCGATTTGAGAACATGACTCCCGGCGTCATTATTTATGTGAAGATCCGGGCCGTTTCCGGTGAACTCTATGGCGATTATTCAAAGGTGACGCCCATTGCGCCCACGCCGGAGAAGGTGACGGGAAAAGTGAATATGATCAAGAGCGTAAAGACGAAAATCACGCTGGACTGGCAGGCGGCGGCGGGGGCCACGGGGTACGCCATATACTACCGGCTCTCGACGGATCAGGAATACACGCTGTCGGGCACTACGACGAATCTGAATTATCAGGCGACCGGGCTCAAGGCGGGGAAGGACTACTATTTTATCGTTTACGCCTACGGGGCGACCCCGGACAATCTGGGCGGGGGCTCAGAGGAGGTTCTGTTCGGCACGGCGCCGGCCCTGCCCGTCATCACGAAAGTGGACGGCGGTCAGAACCGCATTAAGGTGTACTGGAACAAGGGGACGGGAGCTTCTTCCTTCCGCATTTACATTTCCACGGCGAAGAAATCCGGCTACCAGCTGGCGACCACGGTTTCTCCGGAGGAATATAAGCTGCGGGGGATCGGCGGGCTTCTCCAGAAGAAAAAATACTATGTAAAGATCGAGGCGGTCCGAAAGGTGGCCGGGATGGAGCTGATCTCCGTTTCCGACATAGGAAGCGCCAAGACGAAGAAGGCGAAGTCCACCAGCACGGCGGCTAAGCTGTACAAGACAAAAAAGCAGTTTGAGAGCTCCGCCTTGTGCAAAAAATATAAAAAATTCAAGAAAAATATTTCCTTTAACAAGAGTATTGTGCTGCCGGGCATGAAAAATACCAATGTGGCCGGATTCAACGCGACCCGGATGGTGCCTCAGGGCATTACCTTCGCGGGGGACTATCTGCTGATTACGGCCTACGATTACAGCAAGCAGCGGGAGTCCGTTATCTATGTGATGAACAAGAACACGGGCAAGTATATTACCACAATCGTCATGCCGCACACCGGTCATATGGGCGGGATAGCCTATGACGGGGTCAATGTGTGGTACACATACGGGAAAAATCTTCACTGCATTAAGTACTCGGTGATCCGGGCGGCGGCGAAGGCCAGAAAGACCTATCTGGAGCTGTATAAGGTGACCGCCGTGTGCCCGATGCCGGAGACCATGTCTTATGTGGCCTATTATAACGGCAAGGTGTGGGCGGGTGCCTATGATGAAAATGCCAAAAAATATCTGTACGGCTACACGATCAGCAACAAATCCGGCACTCCGTCGCTGACACAGACGAACCGGATCCTCATGCCCAACCGAACTCAGGGAATCGCTTTTACCTCTGACGGAAAGCTTCTTATTTCGAGATCCTGTCAGACAAAGGAGGGCATGTCCGGGTTCATGTCCCGGATTGACGTGTACAAACCGGACTGGAGCACGACGGAATCAACGATTAAAAAGGGAAGCATGATAGAGGCAACGAAGATGCCTCCGATGAATGAGGGGATTGCTGTCCGGGGTTCCTATACCTATGTGGCTTTCGAATCGCCGGCATTCAGCGAGTGCGTCTATCCGATGGATCGGGTGGCCGCCTTTAAGACGAGCAAGCTCACCTGATCAGAAAGGAACTGTCTATGTACGAAGTACTGGCTCGCGACGGACGGGCAAAGAGGGGACGGCTCACGACGCCCCACGGCGTGATCGAGACGCCGGTATTTATGAATGTGGGGACGGTGGCCGCCATCAAGGGCGCCGTGTCCACCATGGACTTAAAGGAAATCGGCACGCAGGTACAGCTCTCCAACACCTATCATCTCCATGTGCGCCCCGGAGACCAGATTGTGAAAAAACTGGGCGGACTGCACCGGTTCATGAACTGGGACCGGCCGATTCTCACCGATTCCGGCGGCTTTCAGGTGTTTTCCCTGGCGGGGCTGCGGCGGATCAAGGAGGAGGGCGTGTATTTCAACTCCCACATTGACGGGAGAAAGATTTTCATGGGGCCGGAGGAGAGCATGCAGATCCAGTCCAACCTGGCGTCCACCATCGCGATGGCGTTCGACGAGTGCCCGCCCCATCCCGCGACCAGGGAGTACATGCAGAACTCGGTGGACCGCACCACGCGTTGGCTGGAGCGCTGCAAGAGGGAGATGGAGCGGCTGAACGGGCTGCCGGACACGATCAATCCGCATCAGATGCTCTTTGGCATCAATCAGGGCGGGACCTTTGAGGATATCCGGATCGAGCACGCGAGGAAAATCCGGGAGTTAAATCTCGACGGATATGCGCTGGGAGGGCTTGCCGTGGGGGAGAGCCATGAGCAGATGTACCGGATTCTGGATGTGACGGTGCCGGAGCTGCCGACGGATAAGCCGGTCTATCTGATGGGCGTGGGGACGCCCGCCAATATTTTGGAGAGCGTGGAGAGGGGCGTGGACTTTTTTGATTGCGTGTACCCGGCCAGAAACGGTCGCCACGGGCACGCCTACACAAACTTCGGAAAGATGAATCTTCTGAACGCGAAGTACGAGTTAGACGACCGCCCCCTGGATCCGATGTGCGACTGTCCGGTCTGCCGCCATTACAGCAGAGCCTATATCCGGCATCTGCTTAAGGCAAAGGAAATGCTGGGACTGCGATTCTTAGTCTTGCATAATTTGAGTTTTTATAATACAATGATGAGTGAAATTCGGGAGGCGGTCGAGCAGGGCCGCTATTCGGAATACAAAAAGCAGAAGCTGGAGCGCATGGAATCCGGCTGTAATTTATGATTCAGGACAGGAGGTTTTTTTCAATGCCACAGGGTATTACCATTATTTTGCTTTATGTTGTGATTATCGGGGCGTTCTACCTGATTGCCATCCGTCCCCAGAGGAAGAAAGAGAAGGCGCATCAGGCGTTAGTCGCCTCCGTGGCTGTGGGAGACAGTATTCTCACCACGAGCGGATTTTACGGCGTCGTCATTGACATGACGGACGAGGTGGTCATCGTGGAGTTCGGCAGCAATAAGAACTGCCGCATCCCGATGCAGAAGGCAGCGATTGTAGAAGTAGAAAAGAAAGAGGATTGATTATGCCATTTATTGATTCAAAGGTAACGGTGAAGATTACGCCGGAAAAGGAAGAAAAAATCAAGGAGAGGCTCGGCCAGGCGATTTCCATTATACCCGGCAAGAGCGAGAGCTGGCTGATGGTCGGCTTTGAGGACGAGTACAAGCTGTACTTTAAGGGCGAAAAGTGCGAGAAGGCCGCCTTTGTGGACATCCGCATCTACGGCAGCCTGAGCAGCAGCGCGTGCGACCAGATGACGGCGGAGGTGTGCCGGATCTACGGAGAGGAGTTAGGGATCCCGGCCGGGAATATCTACGTCTCCTATCAGGGCATTGCCGACTGGGGCTGGAACGGCGGGAACTTCTGACGCCGTCTTATCATCGAGAATATTATTTGCGAAACGCTTTTTTATAGAAAATATTTTTCGAGAAAATTTATTTTCTTTAAGAGAGCGTTTCTTTTTGTAAATAAAAGTGGTAAAATAAAAAGATAGAGAAATTCGTGATAGCAAGGGGGCAAAGCGCGTTTTACCCCCGACATCCGAAATGAGAGCAGGGGGAAGGAAGATGGCAGACGTTTACAGTTCGCAGTATGACAAAATGACACAGATGCCGGTATCGAAGCTGGTTCTGCGTCTGGGGATTCCCACCACCCTCAGTATGCTGGTGACAAATCTGTACAATATGGCGGACACGTATTTTGTCAGCGGCCTGGGGACCAGCGCCAGTGGGGCCATCGGCGTGGTATTTTCACTGATGGCCATTTTGCAGGCGGTGGGCTTTATGCTGGGGCACGGGGCCGGGAGCAACATCAGCCGGAGCCTGGGCGCGAGGCATGTGGAGAAGGCGGGACAGTTCGCGTCCACCAGTTTTTTTATGGGCATCTTTGCAGGCGTTGTCATCATGGCGGGCGGACTGATTTTTCTGCGCCCGTTCATGCGGCTTTTGGGCAGCACGGAGACGATCCTTCCCTATTCCAGCGAGTACGGAATTTACATATTGATTGCGGCGCCCGCCATGGTGACGAGCTGCGTGCTCAACAACATTCTCCGCTATGAGGGAAAGGCGTCGCTCGCCATGATCGGCCTGGTGTCGGGCGGCCTTCTGAACATTGCGGGGGACGCCCTGTTTATCCGCGGATTTAAGATGGGAATCGAGGGGGCGGGCCTGTCCACGGCGATTTCCCAGTACATCAGCGTGGCGATTCTATTTGCCATGTTTCTGATGGGACATGCCGAAAGCCGCCTCTCGTTCCGGCTGTTCGTGCCCCGGTGGGAGGTGATCGGAAAGATTCTCACCGTGGGGCTTCCGAGCTTTGCCAGACAGGGACTGAACAGCGTGTCCGTCATGGTGCTGAACTGGGAGGCCGCCGTCTACGGGGATGCGGCTATAGCGGCGATGAGCATCGTGGCGAGATTCTGCAACTTCCTGTTCGCCGTGGGGCTGGGCATCGGTCAGGGCTTCCAGCCGGTGTGCGGGTTCAACTATGGGGCCGGAAAGTATCAGCGCGTGAAAAAGGGCTTTCTGTTCACGCTCTCGTTCGGCACGGCAATTTTAGGGCTGTTCGCCCTCTTTGGCCTGGTTTTTTCCGGGCACATCATTCAAGTGTTTCGCGACGACGCGGAGGTGATCCGAATCGGGACGACGGCCCTGCGCTTACAGTGCGTCGCCCTGTTTTTCATCCCCCTTTCCGTCTGTGGGAACATGCTTTTTCAGAGTATTGGTAAGAGCGGACAGGCGCTGTTTCTGGCCTGCCTGCGCAGCGGCGTCTGTTTTATTCCGCTTCTCCTTCTCTTCTCCCGCGTGTTCGGGCTTTTCGGAATCCAGAGCGCCCAGCCCGCGGCCGATGTGCTGGCGAGCCTCCTCACGATACCGTTTATGGCGCATTTTTTGAAAAATCTCCCGCCGGATGTATCCGGGGACGGAGCGGGGGAAGGATGAAAAGAATGACAAAGAAAGCAAAAGAAAAGATTGGCATTCCACTTTTTATGTATTATAATGATACTTGGGAGGAAGGACGAGGATGGAGCAGAAATTACTGGATGAATTTGAAAAGATTTTCGGAGACAGAGAGGGCGCGCGGATCTATTTCTCGCCGGGCCGGGTCAATCTCATCGGCGAGCACACGGATTACAACGGGGGACATGTATTTCCCTGCGCGCTGACGATCGGGACCTATGGGGCCGTCCGCGGGAGGACCGATCGGAAGCTCCGGTTTTATTCGATGAATTTCGCGGAGGAAGGAGTGCGGGAGTGTTCTCTGGAAGGATTGGCGCCAGATCCGGACGCCGGATGGACCAATTACCCCAAGGGCGTCATGTGGGCCTTTGAGGAGCGGGGGATGGCGATTCCCTCCGGGATGGACATTCTCCTGTGCGGCACGATTCCCAACGGCTCCGGGCTGTCATCTTCCGCATCGGTGGAGGTGCTGACGGGCTTTATTCTCTGCGACCTGTTCGGGTTTGAGGTGTCCGGGCCGGAGCTGGCAAAGATCTGCCAGTTTTCGGAAAATGAATTTAACGGGGTCAACTGCGGTATCATGGATCAGTTCGCCTGCGCTATGGGGAAGGAGAACCACGCGATTTTCTTAGACGCCGCCAGCTTGGAGTACGAGTACGTTCCCGTGCAGATGCAGGGATTAAAGCTTTTGATAACTAATAGCTGCAAAAAGAGGGGACTGGCGGATTCGAAGTACAACGAGCGCAGAGCGGAGTGCGAGCGGGCTTTGGCCGATCTGCAGATGGTGATCGGGATCGAGACGCTCGGCGATCTGACCGGGGAGATGTTCGAGCAGTACAAGAGCGCCATTAAGGACGAGACGTGCCGACGGAGGGCAAGACATGCCGTGTATGAGAACCAGCGGACCATCGAGGCGGTGAAGGCGCTGCGCGACGGCGACATGGAGGCGTTCGGCAGGCTGATGAACGAGTCGCATCGGTCTTTGTCCCAGGATTACGAGGTGACCGGGGAGGAGATGGATGTACTGGCCGAGGCGGCCCAGAGGCAGAAGGGCGTTCTGGGGTCCCGTCTTACTGGGGCGGGATTTGGCGGCTGCACGGTCACTCTGATCCGCGAGGAGGACATTGAGGAATTTGAAAAAAATGTGGGGAGAGAGTACAGGGAGCGAACCGGTCTCACCGCAGAATTTTATTCAGTTGAAATAGGAGGCGGTCCTGTGGTACACTACCAGTAGGAAGCGCTCATAGTTGGAGGTAGACATGAAGATATTAGTGACGGGAGGAACCGGCTACATCGGTTCCCACACCTGCGTAGAACTGCTGCAGAAGGGCTACGAGGTCGTAGTGTTTGACAATCTGTACAATTCCAAGATCGACGTGGTGGATAAGATCCAGAAGATCGCGGGGAAGCCCATCCGCTTTTACAAGGCGGATATGCTGGACAAGGACAGCATGCGGCCGGTGTTCGAGGAAAATCAATTCGACGCCGTGATCCACTTCGCGGGGCTGAAAGCCGTGGGAGAGTCGGTGGAGCAGCCGCTGCGGTATTATCAGAACAACATCACCGGCACGCTGAATCTGAGCGAGCTGATGAACGAGTACGGCTGCAAGAGGATGATTTTCAGCTCATCGGCCACGGTGTACGGCTCGCCAGAGACGGTGCCCATCACGGAAGATTTTCCGCTGAGCACGACCAATCCCTACGGCAGCACCAAGCTGATGTTAGAGGGGATTTTGTCGGATTTCTGCGTGCCCGATCCGGAGTGGAGCGTGGTGCTTTTGCGCTATTTCAATCCCATCGGCGCCCATGAGAGCGGACTTCTGGGGGAGAGCCCCAACGGCATCCCGAATAACCTGATGCCCTATATCATGCAGGTAGCGGTGGGGAAATTGCCGGAACTCGGCGTGTTCGGGGACGATTACGACACCCCGGACGGGACGGGCGTCCGGGATTACATCCATGTGGTGGATCTGGCGAGAGGCCACGTCAACGCCGTGGAGAAGGTCACTTCGGCTCAGGGCGTCCACATATACAACCTGGGGACCGGGAACGGCTACAGCGTCCTCGATATTGTAAAGGCCTTTGAGGAAGCCAACGGCGTGAAGATTCCCTACTCTATCAAGCCGAGGAGAGCCGGGGATATCGCGATCTGCTACGCGGATCCGAGAAAGGCGAAAGAGGAGCTGGGCTGGGAGGCGCAGTACGATCTGACCCGCATGTGCCAGGATTCCTGGCGGTTCGCCCAGATGTACAACGGCGGACAGTCCTGACCGCGAGGATATGCGGGAGCGGTGGGACCGGGGGGGTGCCCGGATGTACAACAGCGGGCAGGCCTGACCGCGTCCCATGGACAGGGGCAGGAGACATTTGAAACAGTAAAAAATAAACACACTGAGTGTAAGGAGGATAATAGAATGAGTGATGTAAACGGTGTAATTGCAAGTGGAAAGGCAGTGCTGGGAATTGAGTTCGGCTCTACCCGCATCAAGGCGGTACTGGTAGACGACCAGAACAACCCGATTGCCTCGGGCAGCCACGAGTGGGAGAATCAGCTGGTAGACGGCGTCTGGACGTACAGCATCGACATGATCTGGGAAGGTCTGCAGGACGCGTACCGCAACATGGTCGTGGACGCGGAGAAGCAGTACGGGGTGAAGGTGACCCGCCTGGCCGCTATCGGATTCAGCGCCATGATGCACGGCTATATGGCCTTCGGCGAGGACGGCGAGATCCTTGTGCCGTTCCGCACATGGAGAAACTCCATCACGGAGGAGGCGTCCGAGAAGCTGACGAAGCTTTTCAATTACAACATACCGCAGAGATGGAGCATTGCCCATCTGTATCAGGCAATCTTAAACGGCGAGGAGCATGTAAAGGACATTAAGTTCCAGACGACACTGGCAGGCTATATCCACTGGAAGCTGACCGGCAGGAAGGTACTCGGCGTGGGCGAGGCGTCCGGCATGTTCCCGATCGATATCGCCACGGGCAAGTTCAACCAGACCATGGTAGACGCCTTTGACGCCGCCATAGCGGACAAGGGATTTGGCTGGAAGCTGTTAGACATCTTCCCGGAGGTTCTGACCGCGGGAGAAAATGCCGGAACGCTGACTGCGGAGGGAGCGAAGCTCTTAGATCCCACCGGGACGCTGGAGCCGGGCGCGCCGCTGTGCCCGCCGGAGGGCGACGCCGGGACCGGCATGGTTGCGACGAACAGCGTAGAGCGCCGCACCGGTAACGTATCTGCCGGAACCAGCGTATTTTCCATGGTCGTTATGGAAAAAGAACTCTCCAAGGTATATCCGGAGCTCGACCTTGTGACCACGCCGTCCGGCGATCTGGTCGCTATGGTACACTGCAACAACTGTACGTCCGACCTCAATGCCTGGGTGAACATCTTTAAGGAGTTCGCGGAGGCGTTCGGCATCGACGTGAGCATGAACAAGCTGTTCGGCACCCTGTACAACAAGGCGATGGAGGGCGACGTGGACGGCGGCAACCTGCTTGCTTACAACTACATATCCGGCGAGAACATCACGGGCATGGAGGAAGGACGTCCCCTGTTTGTCCGCACTCCGAACAGCAAGTTCAACCTCGCTAACTTCATGCGCGTAAATCTCTACACATCTCTGGGAGCGCTCAAGATTGGCATGGACATCCTTCTCAAAGAGGAGGGCGTTCAGGTAGATAAGCTGCTCGGACACGGCGGCCTGTTCAAGACCAAGGGCGTGGGACAGCAGATTCTGGCCGACGCGATGAATACGCCGATTTCCGTTATGGAGACGGCCGGAGAGGGCGGCGCGTGGGGTATCGCCGTGCTGGCTTCCTACATGATTCAGAAAGAGGATGGCGAGACGCTGGGCGATTACCTGAACAATAAAGTATTTGTGGGACAGAAGGGCAGCGAGCTTGCTCCGAATCCGGAGGGCGTAAAGGGCTTTGACGAGTTCATCAAGATCTACAAGGCAGGACTTCCGATCGAGCGCGCGGCAGTAGATTCCATGAAATAATTAAGAAAGATGACGGGGGCAGAGATTGTTCTGCGGGGAGCAGAATAAACCTGCCCCTTCTTTATGAGCGAAAACAGGATTGTAAAGCGAACCTGTTCGCTCAGAAATGAGGAAATACATGATCAAAGTATTTTTGGTGGAGGACGAGTTTATCGTCCGCCAGGGAATAAAAAATAATATCGAGTGGGAAAAGAACGGATTTGAATTCTGCGGAGAGGCCAGCGATGGGGAACTGGCCTTTCCTATTATCTGCCGGGAGAAGCCGGACATCGTCATAACCGACATCCGGATGCCCTTTATGGACGGCCTGGTGCTCAGCCGCCTGATCCGCCGGGAGCTGCCGCAGACCAAGATCATCATTCTCAGCGGCCATGAGGAGTTTGAGTATGCCAAGGCGGCGATCCAGATCGGGGTTGAGGAATATCTTCTCAAGCCCATCCGGGGCGAGGAGCTTTTGCAGGTCGTCAACCATGTGGCGGAGAAAATTCGCCAGGAGCGCCAGGCGGAGCAGGAGGAAAAGGCCCTGCAGGGGGCGGAGGTGCAGTCCCTGGTGGGCAATGTGTCGCCGGGCAACATGGACAAACAGAAGATTCACGATTTTCTCAGAGAGGGAGAGATTCACGCCGTCCGGCCCTTTGTGGAGGAGTATATACACGGCATCGGGGACGCCGGGGAAAATTCCCTCCTGTTCCGCCAATACCTGGTGATGGATATGTATTTTGCCGCCAACCAGTTTTTGGAGGAAATCGGCGCGGAGGGAGTGCTTGCGGCCGAGGAGCCGTTCCAGACGCCGGAGAAGATGCAGCAGACCATTTCCGGGCTGGAGGGCACGTTAGATTATGTGACCGGATTATTTGTCCGGGTGATGGAGGAGCGCGACCGCCTGGCCGGGCAGAGCACAGGAGACGTGGTGGAGAGCGCCAGGCAGTATATCCAGGAGCGGTATCAGGACGCGGAACTCACGCTGAACAGTGTGGCGGCCCATGTGAATATCAGCCCCAATCATCTGAGCACGCTGTTCAGCCAAAAGACCGGCCAGACATTTATGAAATACCTGACGGACGTGCGGATGGACAGGGCCCGTGAGCTGCTGCGATTTACCAATAAAAAGAGCAGCGAGATCAGCGAGGAAGTGGGATACAAAGATCCCCATTATTTTTCCTACATTTTCAAAAAAAATAACGGCTGCACGCCGATGCAGTACCGGGAACGGAGCGGTGAGACATGATCCGGAAAATAAAAGGCGCGATTTTGGGAACAGCCCGTTCCTGGCTGGGAAACTACAGGGATCTCCCCATGGCGCGGAAAATCAGCGTGGCCGTCCTCACCATGCTGATTCCCATGGTCATTCTGATGTTCGTCTGGTTTTTCAACGTGCTCCAGTACAACGACTACTACAACGAGTCAGTAAAAAATATGGCGGTGATCAGCCAGTTCAGTCTGGATTTCAAGGAGAACTATGATTACAAGATCTATCTGATTGTCGTGGGCAATAAGGAATACGAGGAGCAGAAGCCGGTGTCGGACATTGAGAACGCCAGGCGCATTCTGATTGACATAAAAAGTGCGGCAATCAGCGGGGACAGCCAGCAGATGATCCGGGAGACGGAGCGGAATCTGGACAATCTGCAGCACTACACCGTCAGGATTCGGGACAATATCGAGGAGGGCGGCCACTATGATGAGAATATCGAGATCTGGGAGACGGGCGTCCAGACCATCACAAGGGCGATTCAGGACAGCATGCTCCGGATTTTGTACTATGAAAATCTGCAGAGTTCTCTTGTGTATTCCCATATGCGGGAAATGAACATCCGGATGGTGGTGGTATCCCTGATTATTCTGGTTCCCTTCGGGCTGCTCGCGTTTTTGATGGCGCTGTATATTCCCAAGACGATTACGAGGCCGGTCCACGAGCTGAGCCAGGTGACCAAGCAGGTGGCGGGCGGCGACCTCTCCGTCCGGGCAAAGCCCATCCGGGGTGCCGAGATGAAGGTGTTAGGGGATTCCCTGAACGCGATGATTGAGAAAATCAGCTCCCTGATCGACCAGGTGACGGAGGAGCAGCGCAATCTCAGGGAGGCGGAACTGGAGATCTTGCAGATGCAGATCAACCCGCATTTCCTCTACAATACGCTGGACACGATCGTATGGCTCGCCGAGGCCGGGGACATGGACGCCGTGGTGGACATGGTGGAAAATCTCTCCGAGTTCTTCCGCTCCACGCTGAACGGGGGCCGGGACATCGTGACGGTGTCCGAGGAGACCCGCCATGTGGCGAGCTATCTCCAGATTCAGCAGGTGCGTTATCAGGATATTCTGGACTACAGCATCCGGATTCCCTCGGAGCTCGACGGCTGCCAGATTCCCAAGATCACGCTGCAGCCGTTAGTGGAGAACGCCCTGTACCACGGAATCAAGAACAAGCGGGGCATGGGGAAAATCAGCGTATCCGGGCGCCGGGAGGGAGACTGCTGTGTGATCGCGGTGGAGGACAACGGCATCGGAATGACGCAGGAGCGGCTTTTACAGGTCCAGGCGGGGCTTACGGACAAGAGCGTCGGGGAGGAAAAGAAGGATTTTTACGGCCTCTACAACGTAAATGAGAGGATCCGGCTGAAATTCGGTGCCGCCTACGGCCTGCGGATCGCCAGCACCCACCAGAGGGGGACCCGCGTGGAGGTGTGGCTCCCCTGGGAACCGTAAAAAAATTAACTCAAATCGTAAAAAAACTAACCGATTTTGGGAAAGAAGATAAAAAAATCACAAAAAATCGAAAAAAAAACTATTTTTTTCTGGTTATTTTTCTGATAATATAGTAACATAAGAGTTGAACAATATGAAAAACTTAAAAGGAGGGTTAATTCATGAAGAAAAGATTGTTCAAAAAGATTGCCGCAGGTTTGATGGCCGGTATGATGGTATTCGCACTGACTGCCTGCGGAGGCGGAGATGCAGCATCGGATGGCGGTTCTACCAGCAGTGACAGCGGTAGCAGCAGCACAGCATCTGACAGCGGTTCTTCGGATGGCGGAAACATTGTAGTGGGATTCTCTCAGGTAGGCGCGGAGTCTGACTGGCGTACAGCCAACACAGAGTCCATGAAGTCCACATTCTCTGCAGAGAATGGCTATGAGCTGAAGTTCGACGACGCTCAGCAGAAGCAGGAGAACCAGATCACAGCGATCCGTAACTTCATCCAGCAGGAAGTAGACTACATTGTACTTGCTCCGGTTACCGAGAGTGGTTGGGAGACCGTTCTCCAGGAGGCAAAGGACGCAGACATCCCGGTTATCATCGTAGACCGTATGGTAGACGTAGAGGATGAGAGCCTTTACACCGCATGGGTAGGTTCTGACTTCGAGCTGGAGGGCAAGAAGGCAGCCGCTTATCTGAAGGCTTATGCCGAGGCTAAGAATCTGGGCGACCTGAAGATCGTAGACATCCAGGGTACGATGGGCGCATCCGCTCAGATCGGACGTACAAACGGACTTGAGGCAGGACTCAAAGAGAACTCCAACTGGGAGCTTCTTGAGAAGACGACCGGTGAGTTCACACAGGCAAAGGGCCAGGAGGTTATGGAGTCCTTCCTGAAGAAGTACGACGACATGGATGTTGTTTACTGCGAGAACGACAACGAGGCATTTGGCGCTATCGACGCGATTGAGGCAGCCGGCAAGAAGGTTGGCAACGGCGAAGACGACAGCATGATTGTATTCTCCTTCGACAGCACCAACGCAGGTCTGAAGGACGTAAAAGACGGCAAGATCCTTTTGAACACCGAGTGTAACCCGCTGCACGGACCCCGTGTAGAGGCAATCATCAAGCAGCTTGAGGCTGGCGAGACACCTGAGAAGCAGGCGTTCGTTGATGAGGAGATGTTCGCATATGATGACACCGTTAAGTCTGTAACGGTTGACGGACAGGAGTATGAAGTAACAGTTGTTACAGATGAAGTAATCAGTGGCCGCAAATACTAATTTAAAATAGTATTGACCCAGGGGCGTGTCGTAATTTATTTTGCAGGGATATTTATGACACGCCCTTTTTATGCAAAAAACTATGTGTAAGGAGGGAAAAAATGAGCGAAAAAGTAGTATTGACCATGAGAAATATCAGCAAAACTTTTCCCGGTGTAAAGGCGCTGTCCAATGTGGATTTTACTCTCCGCGAGGGTGAGATTCACGCGCTGATGGGGGAGAACGGAGCGGGGAAGTCCACGCTCATTAAGGTTCTGACCGGCGT
>CANPZR010000040.1 GCA_947589175.1 uncultured Lachnospiraceae bacterium
CGAGCGAAAAAATGAGCCATAGCTATACAGGCGCAGCAAAAAAGCAAACTTATGTGAAAAACGGTTTTTATCTGTATGGAATCAATACTATTAAGTATGATTACCAAAACAATGGAACAGGAAAGACGACGACGTGGACCGAGAAAAAGTCAAAAATCAATCTGAGATGGAAATATCGTTGGAAATTCCGTGAATATTGGACGGAAACGCACACATCTCACGAGGATAATTTTTATTTCACAATGGGGGGACAAAAGACCACCGGGCCGGTAAAAAACACTACCACTAAGACTATAAATGTTACCCGCTCGCAGTGGTCGGGCGGAATAGATGCCGAGTCCTATGCAGCCGCCGGGAACAATACCCAGCCCAGCGTTACGAATATCAGGCTGGAAGCCCAGCCGTATACCTATCAGTTCAAGGCGCCAAAGGATAAATTCTATACGGTTACATACACGCTTTCAAACGACAAGAAGGACACCCTTGGATCCGGTTCTAAAAAAGACATCACGCCATCGCTTTCATTGGATAGTTTAGGGTCGAATCTGGGCAATTCAAAGAACACTAATAAGCTATACCGCTCGGACGCCCTGACATTCAAGCTGAATAACTGGAATAGCAATGTGCTGACATTTAATGGCATTGAGGCATCTACTGATAACACAAATTGGACCAAGGTCAGCAACAGTTTGGATTTGGTTCTTAATATAGATTTCTTCAAGACGATGAATCTTGCCGGAAGAGGCACCAATCTGTTTTTCCGACCGGTATTCAGTTATAAGAACGCAAATGTGAAGTTCACGCTAGAGAACGAGAGCAAGGGCACATACACGAATCTGAACAAGAACTTTACTACAGGAAGCAACCCGCAGCTTCATATTGGCGACACGATTAAGAATATCGTCGGCAAGTCCGGCAATGCCGCTTCCTATCAGCCGAGCTTTGCCACGAAGAAGGGAGCGAACGAGTCAGCGGCTTCTAAGACGGCTTATGCATCAGCGGGTGCCAACGGATTGAGCCTGGATTCCGGGAACAGCCAGGGAGCAGTGGCTAATCTGACCCTGCAGGACGCCTATACCGAAGTACGGCTGGCTTACGCGAATCCCAGCGTAACTGTACAGGCGGATCCCAACACCTATCGGAATACCATAGCGAATCAGGTAATTTCCGTGGACGGGAAGGAATATAAGTGCGACAATACGAAACAGTTGGAAGAGCTGCACACGGTAATGGAGGAGAAATTCAAGAACAATACCGACGCGCAGATCAAGCTGACGTTTGAGTACCAGCATAATCCCTTATATATGAACGGAACCGTTACAAGCGATTCTGAATTTGGAACGCCCCGGTCGGCTGTTCTGAATATTTACAAGGAAAATGGCACGCCGGATAAAACCTATACGGCACAGCCCGTGGTAATCCAGAGGAATGGAAAGGATGTATACACGTTCACCTACGAGGGAAGCTGGAAGGAGATGGGCTTTGAGGCCGGCAGCGTAGCTACCGTTACTGTGAATGGAAAGAATGGCATGACCAGCCAGGAGACAGAGATTGACTTCCTGGATCAGTCCGCTTCCTATGTCATGGCAGTTGCGGCAGAGGGCGGCATCATGAAGGACAAGAATGGGAACGAGATTGGATCCATCCGTACGCCCCTCACCTTTACCAATATGAACCCGATGATAAGCTACAATTATGTGGCTACCCCATCTAATAATTTCGTGGGTCAGTGGGCGGACTACTCGCTGGATGTGAACAACGATGGTAATGTATCAAACGCCAAGGATGACAACGAGGTAAAGAAGGCGGAGAAGCGTCTGGAGGAGCTGGGACAGGATACAAGCCTGGCTAATATGAATCCGGAAGTGTACATCGGCAACAGCTTTGTCTATCAGCCCAGCTATTATGCGCAGAGCAAGGTATACTACGATTTTGTCAAGCGCAATACGTCAACAGGGAACAATAACCGGGTCGGCCTTCAGTTGATTGAGCGTAAGGCGACGGTGCTGGAACCGGGCATATATGAGGAAACGCCTCTGGAGAATGCAGTTGTGACACTGCCCGGAAGCGTTATAGCGGAAAAGGGCGAGGAAGGCAACTATTTTGACAAGGGCGCTTATGAAAAGGGACGGAATTACCTGGCGGATGTATTTTATAAGGGCATTCACTTCCAGGCGAGATGTGTTGCGACGAGAACGATAACTCAGGAGATCAACACATCGGATGTGATGTATCCGGTCAACTTCAACGTCCAGAAAAATGGCGCGGATACCGGCGTGCAGTCGGGTGGCAACGTGTCCTATCTGGATGTGGAGAATAAAGCGGGAACGACGCACACCTTTACGTTCGGCTTCAAGTCCTCTGTAGGTGTAAAGCCAAACAAGGCAAAGATTATTCTTTACAACAATAAGACAAAACAGGAATTTTGGTCAACGACTATTGAGCGTAAGAATGTGGAAGACCTGTTCAAGGTAGACATCGATCTGGCAGAGGCAGGAGCTAAGCCCTATATGTCTATGCTTATTCAGGGAGTCTACAACGACGGAAAAGCGGAGTATTCATATCCGACGGTAGATACGGGAATCATCTTCAAGCAGAAGCTGACGGCGCTGAGCGTGGCAGGCAGCTTCAAGACGGGCTTCACTAAGACTTTGAAAGTTCTGGGCGATATTGCGACGCAGTTTGACCTTCCGTTGGATTACGACCTGGGCTCTCTGGGCACAAAGCCGGTAGAATATGAGGATGTTGATGGTTCTACGCATCAGGTGACGCAGATTGCTTTCGGCTACAACACAGATGTAAAAGAGGAGCTGGAGAAAATCCAGACCGAGCACAAGGCCGAGAACAAAGGAAACGCCATGTCAGGCCGTTCAGTCGTTACAGAATATATTGACAATATCATGGAGAACGGCGTAATCGGCGAAAAGGACGACGAGGAAGGCGAAGAAGGTGGCGATCAGGGAACATCCGATAACGCAGAGGTAAACGAGGCGAACGCCAACGCCAAGAGCGCGCAGGATCCGAACGGCGCTCAGGAAAGCAACATGGGCAACGCATCCTTTGACTTCGGATTCAGCGTAGCAGTAATTCTGACTGTGGAGACAGGACCGAGCAAGGATCTGGACACCAGAGGAGCTAACTTCTTTGACTCTCTGATGCTGGTGGCAGCCGGTGAGGCGCGGTTCGAGGACTCCGTGGTATACACGACGCCAATCGGAATCGACATCGTAGTCGAGGTGAAGGCGGGAGGCAACGCGGTAGCGGCCTTTGCGGCGGCTTCCTCTACCAAAAATCCCTATGGCGAAGTGTTCAATCTGAACAAAAATGGGGATGATAAAGAATTTACACTGACCAAGAACGATTTTGACATATACACCAAATTCCTTCTGGCTCCGACCCTGACGCTGGGCGCGGGCGTAGGCCTGGGAGGCGGCAAGATCTTTAAGGTGACGATATCCGGAACCGCTGATTTCGACTTTAAGTTTACGGCTCCAATCATAGGGACCGATACGCAATCTCAGGGAAGCGGCGAGGTAACGCTGGGAATCGACCTGGAACTTAAGATTTTGTTTATCAAGAAGAAGTGGACCCTGTATAAATCCGATGAGATGAATCTCTTCAGTTATGGAACTCAGGGCATCGGAGATATGCTGGAGGATTTCCAGGAGAATTATTTGTATGACGCCATTGAGGCAGAGGATCTGGAGACCGTATCCAGAGATTACCTGAAAAACAGAAGCGAGTGGCAGCCCTATGACATGTCCGCCAAGAAGGTAGATGCAGGGGATGAGCAGATTCTGGAAGAGGGCGTATACCCATACCCGGACGCAAAGCTTCTGGATCTCGGAGACAACAAAGTGCTTGCCGTATTCTTGGACGATCCGGGCACGGAAGCAGGATATGACGCGGCCAACAACGCAGTGACTATGTACAGTTACTCCACGGACGGCGGAACGACATGGTCAGAGTCTCAGATTATTGACGACGACAAGACCGAAGATGAATCGCCTTATGTCTACAAGGTGACAGACGACAAGGCGCTGGTCGTATGGTCCGATGCATCAGATAAACTGAGCAATGTGGACGAAGGAAAGACATTGCAGGAGAATCTGGGCAAGATGGATATAACAGGTGCATGGTTCGACTGCAAGACCGGAAAAATGGGCGAGCCGGTTACGGTGGCTCGGACATCAACAGAAGAAGATTCAGGTGATATAAGAACGGATTATGCTGATACGGCTCCGATGATTAGCTACGATGAGGACACCAAACGGCTGATGGTATACTATACTGCTACCGATTACGTTGAAGGAGAGAACCCTAAATCTTCTGCAGCAGGAACAGATATTGACGATGCAACGCAGAAACAGGATGTAGTCACATACGGCGATATCATCAACGGATATAGTGTGACAGCCTTTACTACGGCGACAATGGATGCCAATGGAGAGTTCAGCGCATTTGACGGGCCGGGGTTTGTTAATTTGGCCGTTCCTCCTATAAACAAAGGGGAAGAGATTGTCGATCCCAAGGTGGTAGACGGTGATGTGATTAGTTATAACGGCCTGGCTCTTCACGCCTACACAATTGATAAGGATCAGAACGATCAGACGCTGGGCGACCGCGAGCTGTTTATGCAGATTTATAACTATTCGGAGAAGGATCCAGAAGGCAATGAAGGAGTATTCCACTACCCGATTCAGATTACAAACGACAGCATAGAGGATGGCAATCCGCAGTTTGCAAGAGCCAGGAATATGACATATCTGTACTGGATCAGCGACGGCGATGTGAAGTATATTAATATCACATCCCTTGTAAAAGAACTGCAGGCGAACGATATTGAATCAGAGGCCGATAATGACAGCCATGACGGATTTTTGCAGTATTGTGAGAAGAAGGTAGCGGACGATCCAAAAACTAAAGAAGATGAATCGACTACGCTCGGCCTCTACTACATCAAGGGCGATCCTACCTATATAGCAGTTGCCCACAAGGTAGAGACGGATGAAAATGGAAAGGTTGTAGGAGAGCAGCCGATTACGGACTTTGATATTGAGTCCAACGGCAAGACAATGTATATGCTCTGGACGGATATCGTGACCGAGGCCAAAGATCCGAATGAAACAGGCGCGGAAAATGTAATCAAGGAGACTCAGGTGTTTGGCGCTTACTGCGAGCCGAATATGGAATTGAAAACAGACACCAAAGAGATTCCATATACCTTTGAGAATAATGATTCCATTACTTATAACTTCGTAGATGGAAAAGGAAACGATACCTATCCGGTATCCTATACCATCAAAAAGCAATTAGAAGAGACAGATGAGACCACGCCAAAGGTAGGTGAAACAGTAACTATTGACTACGGGAAAGAGCCAGATTTGAATGGGGAAACTGGCAAAGTAAAAGCAGGCGATCCGGCTATCCGGAAGTGTACCGTACAGACTATTGTAACGGACGGCGGCTGCGGCTGGTCTGATCCGATTCAGATTACCAGAGAAAGCGGAAATGAGTACAACTACGACGACCTCTCTTTCCGCGTAACGAACGATAATACCGTTCAGGCTATTTTCTCCCGCGGACCGCAGACACTGAATGCGGACGGCGCCTTTGAGGTAGACGAGGCCAACCGAAAGCTGGCTGTTCAGAACTTTGTAATCACCAGCACTCTGGAGAAGGGCGAGATGACCTACCGGAGAGTGTCTGATGAGGCGGATGCTGAAACGGATACCACTGCTGCCGGAGAAGCACAGACAAAAGAGACAGGTAACAGCACTGCTTCCGACACAGATGAGAAAGAGGGCGAGGGATACTGCTATCCGGGAGACACGGTAGAATATTCTGTCAGCCTGACCAACGATGGATTTAAGCCATTAGAAGATATCCAGTATCGCACCTATGTGACTAAGGACGGCAAAGAAGTGTCGGATGAAGTCTCTAAGGAGTGGAAAGAAGTTGCGCCGGATGTATATCAGACAAGTAAACTTTCGCTGGATGCGTACACGGATGAATCTGAAAAGGCAGAGGATCCGCTTACGAATGTAGAAGAAAAAACAGTAAACCGTCTCCTGGGCGGAAAGACTGTTACCCTGTCCGGGCGGACGACGCTGGGCGAAGACATCGAGGGAACCGGATTTGTCATTGAGCTGAAATACGAAAAGGATGGCAAAGAGGAAATCGAAAAGATTGAGAGAGATCTTTTGGTAGAGCCGAACGTAACTGTTACAGCTGGTCAGACTGAGCTGATTGACAAGGATACAGCCAATGTCAAAGTCACAGTGGCTAACTCCGGCAACAAGGAGTACACCGGCGACATTCGTCTGAAAGATGGCGACACGAAGCTGAGTGAGGAGAAAGATGTGACAGTTGCTCCGGGCGAGACCAGCTCCTATGTGATGGAGGTTGACATCAGCAAGTGCAAGTTCGGCAAGCTGCAAGACAATGCGGACGGCAGCAAGCAGGATTCCCTGAAGCTGGATGTCGTATATGGCAGCGGAGATGACAAGGTTGAGAATGTAGCTGAGATTGTAAGGAGCACATCCGTGGAGGGCGGTCAGGCAGTTGACGCCATCAAGTCCATTGATATCGGCGTGAAGACTTCCTCCAATGAGACGGAGCCCTCGAAGATCAGTGGCAGCTACTACAACATTGGGCAGAATCAGGTAATATCTCTGGAGAGCATGTTCACAGTCGATGAGAACAGCGAGGGGGCAAAAGCTCTTGCCAAAGACGGAAACAGCGCGGAGGCGCAGATGATTACGGAGTGGAAATCTTCCGATCCGGATGTGGCGTTCATCAGCGACAAGGGCGCGGTAGTTCCTATGAGTGAAGGAACAACAGAGATTACGGCTATTGTATATCCGGGACAGAAAGATCAGGTAGGTGTCGCCGCAGTGACGGGCGATTCGGAAGCAAGTGATTCCCAAGGGAATGAATCTGCCGGAAGAGGCGGCTACATGACCAGCAGCGGAAAATACAAGGTGCCGGAGGATCTGATTACCAAGAAGACCATTACCCTTACTGTGGGCAATCCGACGTCCTCTGAGCCGGTTGTGGCTCCGACGGACGATCCGGGCAAGGACGAACCGGAAGATCAGGACAAAGACGAGCCGACAGCAACGCCGGGAACAGATGAGCCGACAGCGACGCCGGGGGCAGATGAGCCGTCAGACAATCCGTCCGATGATGACAAAGAGCCGTCTGGTGATTCCAATAATAACAGCGGATCATCCAGCAATACGGTGAAGGTCGGAACGACGAAGGTGGTCGAGAAGGTAGAGTACGAGGTACAGCCCGGCAAGACCAGCGTTGCGGTATCCGATGTGAAGAAAAATGCAACAGAGGTAGTGATACCGGCCACTGTCAAGATTAAAGGAAAGACCTATCCGGTTACAAAGATTAAGGCCAGTGCCTTTAAGAACAACAAGAAGCTTAAGACCATTGTCATTGGAAAGAACATTAAGAAGATCGGCAAGAAGGCATTCTACAATGACGGTCAGGCCGTGAAGATTGTGTTCAAGGGCAAGAAGCCGCCGAAGATCGGAAAGAAGGCCTTTGCGAAGATCAGTAAGTACGCTGTATTCAAGGTTCCGAAGGGATCGAAGAAGAAATACAGGAAGATACTGAAGAAGAGAATTGGAGTCAAAAAGACTCACAAGATCAAGTGGATCAAGAAGAAGAAAAAATAAGACCGGGGCGTTTTGTGTACCGGCAGTAATCTAATAAGGAAAGTGCCTGCTTTACTTTACAGGCACTTTCCGTTTATAAAAAATTTCATGTCCGAAGAGAATACCGAGGAGGCTACAATGAAAGCAGTTTGGGGCATTGTCATGTCAGCAGTGATACTTGTATTGACTGCCTGCGGCGCCGGACCGGCAGCCCCGGCAGAGGAAGAAACTTCCGAGAAGATCATTGCCATTTTGGGATGGGATGAGTATGTAGAGGGAAATGAAGATTTTATCAACGGAATGAATATGGCGCTGGAGGAATGGGACGGCCGCGTTTCGGGCCGGGTAGAGTACTACAACGATGAGGGAAATTATGACAAAGGACTTTTGATGGCACAGGAGCTATGCAATAAGAGCAACGTGGCGGCTGTGTTCAGTTTTCAGGACTTTGAGGTTATTGACGCGGAAGCCCCCTATTTTGAGGATGCTGGGGTTCCGCTATTTGCCGTTCAGGGGTGTTATGAAAAGACACTGGAGCGGGACCTTGGATATATATTTTCTTCGTATGTCAGCTCCCGGGACATGGGGGCGGCGGCCGCCCGGTACTGCGCCGAAAAGAAGATCGGCCGCGTCGCCTGCTGTCATACGGACACGCAATTTGAGAAGGACGAGGTCCGGGGCTTTTGCGCGGAGGCGCAGGATCTGGGGATCACGGTGACAGACCTCTTGGTGGGGCTGGATACCGAGAGCAGCTTAGAGAGGGCCTATCAGAAGTGGAAGACGCTGGGGATACAGGCTCTGTTTCTGTGCAAATACACGGAGACTGAGGAGGAGAAGGAGTGGATTTTCCGGATGATCCAGTATATCAAGAAGAGGGATTCGGATTTCCTGATTCTCGGCGATTATTCCCTGAACGGGCCGGACTATTTGAAAAAATACGGAAAAAACATGGAGGGGACGGTCTATCCCAGGCCATATTCCGTGACGGAATCCGACCGGTCCGATGAATTTCAGAAAAAATATCTGGAGCGCTATCCGGACTGGGAGTCGGTGGACGACGGAGCGTACCAGGGCTACGATATGACGCGGATGGTAGGCGAGGCGCTTCAGGAGGAGAAGCCGGGCACATCGGACGGAACGGAGGTCCGGGACTTTTTCAAGAGAGAAGAGGGCTATGATGGCGTCAGCGGCCATCTCTCCTATTCGGAGGAGGGCAAGATCCGCGCTACCATAGAGTACTACTGCGTCCATGACGGCGCATTTGTAATGGAGGAGGCCTATGAGTAAATTATTTCGCAAAGAGGCGCTGAACAATATAGCCAGCCCGGAGCAGCTAGACCAGCAGGTGCGGATCGTGAAGCCGTTTCACTGGCTGGGGGCGGTGGGGGCGCTTCTTCTGATAACGGGCGTAATTATATGGGGCTTTTTCGGAAACATCAACAGCACGACCCAGATGCAGGGACTGATTTTCCCCAAGGCGGGCGTGGAGCCCATCATCTGCCAGAATCCGGGGGCGGTGGGCAATGTGCTGTACAGCGTGGGGGATACCGTGACCAAGGGAGATATCATCGCGGTCATCCCGGATGAGGAGAAGCTGGCGGCCATTGAGAAAAAGCAGGAGGAAATCAAGGACGCCGCGCCCGGACAGAGGGCGGAGCGGAAAAAGGAGCTGGAGAAGCTGTATTCAGACTACGAGAACCACTCCATCATCTGCGCCTCGGAATCCGGGACGATCCAGAACATCGTCAGGACCGGGGACATACTGGAGGAGGGCGACGAGATCGCCAATATACTGGTGAACAGCCAGTACTCCAACAACCGGCAGATTGCCGCCTATGTGCCGCTGACGGTGGCCAAGCGGCTGAAGCTGGGAATGGAGATGCAGATCTGCCCTTCCTATCTGACCAGAGAGGAGTACGGTTACATGGAGGGGTATGTGTCGTCGATTGGCGAGGTTCCCGTGACGGAGGAGAGCCTGCGCAGCTACTACGGCAATCTGGAATATGTATCGGACATCCTGCCCTCCCAGAGCTGCGTGGAGGTGCTGATCAGCATCCAGGTAGACGAGGAGTCGGCCAACCATTTTAAGTGGTCCAATGTAAAAGGGGAGTCCGTTTCCGTCGAGGTGGGAACGGTGTGCGACATACAGGCCGTGGTGGAGAAAAAGAGGCCCATCGACCTGCTTTTCTGAAATACAGCCTGGTGATAAGAGAGGACAGATAGAGTGAGAACATACAAAAAAGTACCTGTGATTTTACAGATGGAGGCGCTGGAGTGCGGGGCGGCGTCCTTAGCTATGATTCTTGCGTATTATGGGAGGTTTATTCCCTTGGAGCAGCTCCGCATGGACTGCGGCGTTTCGAGGGACGGAAGCAAGGCCGGCAATATTCTGGCGGCGGCCCGGTTCCACGGCATGGAGGCCAAGGGATACCGCTATTCGGTGGAGGCGCTGAAAAAAAAGACCGTATTTCCCGTGATCATCCACTGGAATTTTAACCATTTTGTAGTGCTGGACGGATTCAAGGGGGACAAGGCCGTGATCAACGATCCCGCGGGCGGCGTGGTCGAGGTCTCCATGGAGGAATTTGAGCAGTCCTTTACCGGCGTGACGCTGGTCATGAAGCCGGGAGAGAATTTTGAGCGGTTCGGAAAAAAGAAAAATGTCTGGGATTTTCTCGGACCCTACATACGCAAGTACAGAAAGAGCCTTTTCTTCATTATATTGTGCGGCCTTCTGATTACGCTGGCAGGCATTATGTCGCCGGTCTTTTCGCGTATATTTATGGATTATATCCTGCTTGAGCAGGCGTCGGAGTGGATGCCGTACCTGATGGGCGGAATGCTCGCGGTGGCGCTGATTCTCTTTGTGATCCGGCTGATTCAGCAGGCGGTCATATTCCGCGCCGGACGGGCGGTGGGCATGCAGATGAACGCCCGGTTTATGTGGCACGCGCTGCATCTTCCGGTGGAATTTTACGGACAGCGCTCGCCGGGCGACATCAGCGGCAGGCAGACGGACAATGAAGAGGTGACGGACATTCTGTTCCGCCGGATCGCGCCGGCTGTCATGGACGTGGCGATGGCGGTCCTGTATTTTGCCGTTCTTGCCATGCTGAATTTTCCCATGGCGCTTGTGGCGCTTGCCGCCGTGATTTTGCAGCTGGCGGTCATGAAAAAAATGTCGGCGAAGAACCAGACGGAGAGCCGCAAGATTTCCCGGGACGAGGGAAAATATACGGGAGCGGCCATGTCCGGCATCTCCATGATCGAGACCATCAAGGCCAGCGGCTCGGAGGAGGGATATTTCCAGAAGATTACGGGCTATCTGGCAAAATACAATAACTCGAAGACGAATTTTCAGATGCGGATGTTAGTGACGGAGTTTCTCCCGGATCTGGCCTCCAAAATCGGGGATTCCCTCATTTTGATCATGGGAGTCTATTATATCCTGGACGGCCAGATTACCATCGGCCTGCTGCTTGCGTTTCAGGGATTTTTCTCTCAATTCCTGGCGCCGATCGGAACGTTTATGGAGATGGGCAGCGAGGTGCAGGAGGCGGTGTCGAAGCTGGAGCGGATCGACGATGTGCTGAATTACCCGGCGGACGTGCCGGAGGAGATTGACTGGGACGGCGCCAAGAGCTGTGAGAGGCTGGAGGGACGCCTGGAGTTTAAGGATATCTGCTTTGCCTACGGGCGGCTGAGCCCGCTGTTTATTGAAAATTTTAACCTCGTGATTGAGCCCGGCCAGACCGTGGCGCTGGTGGGAGGCAGCGGCAGCGGAAAATCTACCCTTGCCAGCCTGATTACCGGCATTTACACGCAGCGGAGCGGCCAGATCCTCTTTGACGGCAGAGAGCGGGGCGAGATCGACCGCTATGTGTTTACCCAGAGCGTGGGGCTTGTGAACCAGACGATTTCCCTGTTCAACGACACGATCCGCAACAACCTGACTCTGTGGGATGAAAATGTGGAGGAAAAGGAAATTGTGGAGGCCTGTCGGCTGGCGGAGATTTTTGACGACATCATGCAGAAGCCGGAGGGGCTGGATTACATGCTGACGGAGGGCGGAAAGAATCTGTCCGGCGGGCAGCGGCAGCGGCTGGAAATCGCGAGGGCGCTGATCAAGCAGCCGTCGGTGCTGATTCTGGACGAGGCCACCAGCGCCCTGGACCCGGTGACGGAAAAACGGGTGATGGACGCCCTGAGGGAGAGGCATATCACGAGCATTCTCATTGCCCACCGGCTGTCCACCGTGCGTCATGCGGATCAGATTATCATGCTGGATCACGGCCATATCGCGGAGACGGGAAACCACGACAGCCTGATGAAGAAACAGGGCGCGTACGCGAGGCTGGTTCAGAGCGAGTAGAGGAGGAAAACTGTGGATATCAGTGAAAAAATAGAAAAGAGAAAGCAGAGCGACCGCGCGAAGTACACGGCGTCTTTGCGGGGGCTGTGCGACGCGGTCAGCGGGCTGTCAGACGGGGAGTCGGCGGAGTCCCTTCTGGAATCCGCCGGCGCTATGAGCCGTCCCATAAAGCTCACGGGGAAATGGTGGAAAAATGACGCCATGCCGCTGTACTGCCTGGAGAAGGATGGGGGTCCGGCCCGGGTGCTGTCGCCGGGGAAATTGGGCGGCCTCTTTTACAGGGATGAGAAGACGGGGCAGAGAATCCGCGTGACGGCGTCGGAGGCGGAGCGCTTTGAGCCGGACGCCCTCAGCTTCTGCCCGCCCTTTCCCGAGACGGCCATGACCCCCATGGGGCTGGCGCGGTTTCTCATGAGGGCGCTTCCCGCCTCGGATTATATGTTCCTGGTGGGATCGACGATTCTCGTGGCGCTGCTCGGCCTGGTGCTGCCGGCCGTGAATGAATATGTGTTCCAATTTGTAATTCCGTCCGGGGAGAAGACCGACATTCCCTTTGTGTTCACCCTGCTATTCGGCGTGGTGCTGTCGTCGGCGCTCTTTTCCCTGCTGCGCGCCGTGTGGGCGGCCCGAGTGGGCGACAAGGTGCGCAATCTGGCGGAGATCGGCCTCTGGAACCGGATTCTGAACCTGCCGGTGAAGTTTTTCCAGGGGAAGGATTCCGGCGATCTGGCAGAGCGCGCCATGGCGCTGGGCGCAGTGTGCGACGCGGTGACAACGACCATCGTGCCCACATTTCTGACGCTCGTCACATCGTTTGTGTACCTGGGCCAGATCGGCGGCTTTTCCAGCAGTCTGCTGGTTCCGGTGACGGTGATTCTGCTCGCCATGTTCGGGTTTTCCTTTGCGGCGGGATTTTTCACCGTGCGGACCAACCGGCGTCAGAATGCCATTTCCATGGCGCTGTCCGGGTTTTCCTACCAGTTGTTCCAGGCGGTGGGGACGATCAAGGCCAACGGGGCGGAGGTGCGCGCCTACGCCAAGTGGGCGGAGCGCTACAGCGGGAAGATGCGGATTATTCCTCATTTTCTCGAAAAATTCGCCGACTCGATTCAGACGCTTGTCTTTCTTTTGGGGACGATTCTGATTTACCGGGCGGTGTGGAACAGCGGCGTGGAGCCGTCGGTGTTTATTTCCTTTCAGGTGGCTTTTTCCTTTCTCACCGCGGCGGTGGAAAAGGTGTCCGGCGTTGTGTCGGTGGCGGCTTACGTCAAGCCGGCCATGCAGATGTTTCTGCCGTTTTTTGAGGAGAGCCCGGAAAAGGTCACGGGGCGACGGCGCGTCGCGTCCCTGGAGGGCCGGATCGAGGTCAGCCACCTCTTTTTCCGCTATAGCGAGGAGTCCGGGGATATCATGAAGGATCTTTCCTTTGTGGTAAATCCCGGGGAGTACGTGGCCATCGTGGGGCCGTCCGGGTGCGGCAAGTCCACTCTGATCCGCCTGCTGCTGGGATTTGAGCGGCCGGACCGGGGTGCGGTCTACTACGACGGCATGGATATGGCGGATCTGGACGTCCAGTCGGTGCGCCGCCGGATCGGGACGGTGCTGCAGGACGGAAGCCTTTTCGCGGGCGATATTTATTCCAATATCACGCTGTGCGCGCCGGAGATGTCTATGGATGAGGCGTGGGAAATCGCCGAACAGGCCGGGTGCGCCGCGGATATAGAGGATATGCCGATGGGGATGTTTACGATGGTGTCCGATGGCGCGGGGGGAATCTCCGGCGGGCAGAAGCAGCGGATCCTGATTGCCAGGGCGCTTGCGATGAAGCCGGATATCCTGCTCTTTGACGAGGCTACCAGCGCCCTGGACAACGTGACGCAGAGGACGGTGATGGAGACGCTGGCGGAAAAATCCGTGACGCGCATCGTCATTGCCCACCGGCTGTCCACGATTATGGACTGCGACCGGATTCTCTGCCTGGACGGGGGCCGGGTGGCGGAAGAAGGAACGTACGAGGAACTGATGGAGCGTCGGGGGATTTTTTACGACCTGGCAAAGTATCAGCTTTTATAAGAAATGAGGTTAAGTATAGCATGAAAAGAGGGAAAATCGTTCGGATGGTATTAGTAGTCAGCGCGCTGCTGCTGTTGTTTTCCGCAGGGCTCAACTG
>CANPZR010000041.1 GCA_947589175.1 uncultured Lachnospiraceae bacterium
AAAAAATGAGAAAGAGAGGCAAGCGAACCTGCCTCTCTTTCTATACAAGGGAGTTGTAACTATTGGGAAAAATTACAACCTGCGGATGGCGGGACTTGAACCCGCACGATGTTGCCACCGCAAGATTTTGAGTCTTGTGCGTCTGCCAATTCCGCCACATCCGCGCTAGAACGTGATTTATCATACCATTTTTTCGGACGGGTGTCAACAATTTTCTTGAAAAAAAGGAGAAAAACCTGTATGCTATAGATATGGCGCGGGGACAGAGAAAAGGCTCCCCGCATCAGTTATGGAGACGATCGGGGAGGTAACCGCATTGGAAAAGAAACTGGTATTGATTGACGGGAACAGCATTATAAACCGGGCCTTTTACGGGGTGCCGGAACTGACGAGCCGGGAGGGGCTTCACACCAACGCCATTTACGGCTTTTTAAACATTATGTTCAAGGTGATGGAGGAGGAGGCGCCGAGCCACATGCTGATCGCATTTGACGAGAAGGCCCCCACGTTCCGGCACAAGATGTACGCGGAGTACAAGGGGACGAGAAAGCCCATGCCGGAGGAGCTGCAGGAGCAGGTGCCGGTGCTCAAAGAGGTGCTCTTAGCGATGAACATCCGCATTTATTCCAAGGGAGGCATTGAGGCGGACGATATTCTCGGCACGATGGCGAGGCAGGGAGAAAAAGAGGGATATTCCGTGTGCGTGGTATCCGGCGACAGGGACCTTCTGCAGCTGGCCACGGATACAATCAAGATTCGTATTCCCAAGACGAAGGCGGGCCGGACGGTGGTGGAGGACTACTACACGGCGCAGGTGTTGGAAAAGTACGGGGTGACGCCCCTGCAGATTATAGATTTAAAGGGACTGATGGGAGATTCCTCGGACAATATTCCCGGCGTGCCGGGGGTGGGTGAAAAGACGGCGGTGAAGCTTTTGGCCCAGTACGGCACCGTGGAGAACACGATCGCCCATGCGGACGAAATCATGCCAAAGAGAGCCAGAGAGGCCGTGAAAAATAATACGGATCTGGCGAAGCTCAGTAAGGAGCTGGCGACGATCAAGACAGACTGCAAGCTGGGAATCGTCACGGAGGAGTGCGAGCTGAAGGACACCTTTAACGCGAAGGCGTTCCAGCTGATTCAGTCGCTGGACATCAAGTCCCTGTTAAAGCGCTTCGACGGGGAGACGGGCTCCGACCGGGGCGTGGAGAAAAATTTCCGCATGATCGACACGAGGGAGGAGTGGACGTCGTTTCTGAAAGGCCTGGACGACAGAGATGTGCTGGGCGCGCGGGTGATTTTCCGGGAGAAGGAGGATGTGACGCAGGACGCGGGCGGCCAGATGACGCTGTTTATGTCGGAGTCCGGAGGGCGGCTTTTGGGGCTGGCGGTGTCCGGCGGAAAGGACGCCACCTGTTTTGCCCGGGTGGGAGAGAATTTATCGGAAAATGACGTTCTGGGGGCGTTTGGACCGCTCATGAAAAAAAGCCGCCTGGCGGCCAACGACTTAAAGGCGCAGCTGTCCTTTTTCCCGGAGGCGACGCCGGAGCGGTGCTTTGACACGAATATTGCCGCGTATCTGCTGAACCCCGTCCAGAAGGGTTTTGCGGAGGAGGACATCGCGGACGCCTACGCGGGGATCGCCATGTATCCGTACGCGCAGATGTTCGGGAAAATGTCTTTTGAGGCGGCTTTTGCGGAAAAAGAGGAGGAGCTGATCCGCTACGCCTGCTACTGCGCGCTGGTCAACACCCTGGCGGCGGGACCGCTGGAGGCGGAACTAAAAAAGACAAAGTCGCTGTCCCTGTTCCGGGAGATTGAGATGCCCCTTTTATTTACGCTGTACGATATGGAAAAATGGGGGATTCTGGTGGAGCGGGACGCCCTGCGCGAGTACGGCGTGAAACTGGGAGAGCGGATTGCGGAACTGGAGCAGGATATTTACGAGAGGGCGGGCGAGACGTTCAACATCAACTCCCCGAAGCAGCTCGGCGTTATTTTATTTGAAAAAATGCGGATGCCCTACGGAAAAAAGACCAAAACCGGGTATTCTACGTCGGCGGAGGTGCTGGAAAAGCTCCGCTTTGAGGACCCGATCGTGGAGATGATTTTGGAGTACCGGCAGCTGGCCAAGCTGAAATCCACCTACGCGGACGGGCTGGACAATTACATTGATGAGAAGGACGGCAGAATCCACACCACCTTTAACCAGACGATTACGGCGACGGGGCGGCTCAGCAGCACAGAGCCCAACCTCCAGAACATTCCCATCCGTATGGAGCTGGGGCGGCAGATTCGGAAGGTGTTCGTGCCGGAGAAGGATTATGTCTTTCTGGACGCGGACTATTCCCAGATCGAGCTGCGGGTGCTCGCGCACATGTCGGGGGACGAGAGGCTGATCGAGGCGTACAAGGAAAACGCGGATATCCACCGGACCACGGCGGCTCTGGTGTTCCACACCCCCTACGAGGACGTCACCGATTTACAGCGGCGCAACGCCAAGGCGGTCAATTTCGGCATCGTGTACGGCATCAGCGGGTTCGGCCTGTCGAGGGATTTGAATATTACTAAAAAAGAGGCGGAAAAATATATCAAGGACTATTTCGCCACCTATCCGGGCGTGAAATATTATATGGACAGCCTGGTGGATATGGGAAAGAGCAAGGGATATGTGACGTCCCTGTACGGCAGGAGAAGGCCGATTCCGGAGCTGAAATCCGGGAATTTCATGCAGCGGCAGTTCGGGGAGCGCATCGCGATGAACTCGCCGATTCAGGGGACGGCGGCGGACATCATCAAGGTCGCCATGATCCGGGTGAATGAAAAGCTCAAGGACGGGAACTTTAAGTCCCGGCTGATTTTGCAGATTCACGATGAGCTGCTGGTTGAGACGTATAAGGATGAAATATCACAGGTGCGGGAGATTCTCAATGAGGAAATGGTCCGGGCCTGCGAGCTGGTGGTGCCGCTGATCGCGGACGTAAAGCAGGGAAATACATGGTATGAGGCAAAATAGAAATGAGGGATATTCATGCTTGTTATTGGCATTACCGGCGGGGTGGGGTGCGGGAAGTCTACAGCTGTAGATATCATGCGGGAAACATACGGCGCGCGCACGCTGATCGCGGACAATCTGGGCCACGAGGCCATGAAGCCGGGGACGGCGGCCTACGGGGAAATCCTCCGGGTGTTCGGGGACGAGGTGGTCCTTCCGGACGGAGGGATTGACCGGGGGCGCCTGGCGGAAATCATTTACGCCGACGACGCGAAGCGGGAGCAGCTCAACGGTATCATCCACCCTTTTGTGAAAGAGCGGATCCAGGAACGGATGCGGGAGTGGGGGGACGAGCCCCTGGTCGTGCTGGAGACGGCCATTCTCTTTGAGACGGGTTGCGAAACCCTCTGCGACGAGGTGTGGGGGGTTCTCGCGGACCGGGACGTGCGGATCGGGCGGCTGATCCGCACGCGGGGATATTCGGAGGAAAAGGCGGTTTCCATCATGGAAAAGCAGATGGGGGACGAGGAATTTATCCGCCGGTGCCACCGGATTCTGTACAACAACGGCTCCGTGGAGGAGCTGGAGGAGCAGATAAAAAAATATTTTTCAAAATATTTTCCAAAATGTTTTCCTGAAAAATTGCGTTCCACAGCTCATGCTCTGTAAATTCATGCTTTGCATATAGAAAAAAATGTGGTAAAATAAGAATTGATAGATTTTTTATGTTTATAAAATATAGTTAAGATATAGGCGGTAATTATGGCAGAGAAGAACGAAGGATATGTATTTGGCCTGGATATCGGCACGAGGAGTATTGTGGGGACCGTGGGATACCGCGTGGGCGCGGACCGGTTTATCGTTGTGGCCCAGGAGTCGATCGAGCACACCACGAGAGCGGTGATCGACGGGCAGATTCACGATATTTTTACGGTTTCCAAGACGATACAGGAGATTAAGAACCGGCTGGAGAACCGGCTTCACCAGCCCCTCACGGACGTGAGCATCGCGGCGGCCGGAAGGGTGTTAAAGACGAAGCAGGTGCATGTGATTCACGAGTTCGGCACGGAGACGCGGGTGACGCCGGAGCACATCCGGTCCCTGGATATGCTGGGCGTGGAGAAGGCCTATGAGGAGATCCGGCAGGATCTGGAAAATGAGGACAAGCAGTTTTTCTGCGTGGGCTATTCCACGGTGAAATATTATCTGAACGAGTACCCCATGGAGATGATCGAGCTCCACACCGCGCAGAATATCGGCGTGGATCTGATCGCCACGTTTCTCCCGGAGGAGGTCGTGGACGGCCTGTACTCCGCGGTGGAGGACGCGGGACTCCATGTGGCGAATCTGACTCTGGAGCCCATCGCGGCGATTCAGGTGGCGATTCCGGAGAAGTTCCGCCTGTTAAATATCGCGCTGGTAGACGTGGGCGCCGGCACTTCGGACATTTCCATTGTCAAGGAGGGGAGCATCATCGCCTTTGGCATGATTCCTCTCGCGGGCGACGAGGTGACGGAGGCCATCGCGAAGAATTATCTCATTGATTTTGAGACGGCGGAGATGGTCAAGAGGCAGTGCGAGCGGAAGCGCTCCGTGGCCTTTCACAATATTTTCGACGAGAGCATCCGCGTGACCAGAGAGGATATCGCGGCCATTACCGACGAGGCGGTGTCGGTCATCACAAAGAGCGTGGCGGACCGGATTATCGAGCTCAACGGCGGCAAGACGGTCAGCGCCGTGTTCGTCGTGGGCGGCGGCGGCAAGCACGAGGGATTTACCCGGAAGCTGGCGGAGTATCTGCACCTGCCGGAGAACCGGGTGGCCATCCGGGGCGCCGAGGTGCTCACCAACGTGCAGTTTGAGCAGCCGGGGATTCAGAAGGATTCTACGCTGGTGACGCCGATCGGCATCTGCATGAATTATTACGAGCAGAGCAATAATTTCATTCACGCCACGGTGAACGGCCAGCGTGTGAAGCTGTACGACAGCGGCAATGTGACGGTGCTAGACGCCTGCATGGCTTCCGGCTTTTCCAAGGATAACCTGTTCCCGCTGCGGGGCGACACGCTCCACTATTTTGTCAACGGCGAGGCCAGGGAGGTCCGGGGCAAGACCGGCGAGGTGGCCCTGATTAAGAAAAACGGCAAGGAGATCAGCCTGAACGATCCCGTGAAAAATAACGATTCCATATCCATTAAGCCGTCCACAAAGGGCAAGGATGGTCATATAATGGTAGGGGATATACCGGAGTGCAAGAAGGGGATTACGGTCACCCTCATGGGCACCCAGGTGTCCTGCCCGTGCATGGTAGAGGCGGAGGGGCGCCAGGTCAGCCCGCTGTACGATGTGAGGGATCAGGACCATATTGAAACATTTGATTACTATTCGGTGGGCGGCGTGTTTGAACTGGCCGACTTAGAGAAAGAGGACAAGGTTCTCTTAAACGGCAGGGAGGCCGGCATGAGCGCCCGTGTGGAGGACGGGGACGTCATTACCGCGAAGCCGAGAGAAGTAATAGAGGAAGTGGAGGAGGAGCCGGAGACAGAACCGGAGGATTTCCAGAAGCAGATGGAGAAGGACCCGCTTCTCCAGCCGATGAAGCCTTTGCCGGACTGGATGAAGGATATTCCTTTTGACACACCAAAGATGGGGAAGGATGGACAGATCATACCGGGCGCTGCCGACCGGAGCGCGTCGGTCGGCCAGCCGTCGGGAGCTGCGACAGGAGGCGTTTCTATAGGGGCGTCAATGGGGGCGTCAATGCAGCCGCAGGTCCATATCACGGTGAACGGGAAGCCGGTGACGCTTCCTTCCAAGGCCAATCCGATCTTTGTGGACGTCTTTGACGTGTATCCCTTTGATCTGACGAAGGCGGGCGGCACGCGCCTGATCACCCGGATCAACGGGCTCGACAAGGATTTCACGGAGCCGATGCACGAGGGCGACGAGGTAGATCTGTACTGGGAAAAATAAAATTAAGGGGGTTTCAAAATGGAAAATGTAATTTCAAAAGCGCGGGACAGAAGGAGCCTGATGGTGAGCCATATGGTCATTTACGTGGCAGTGATTTTGTATGCCTGCACCTATTTTTTTCAAAGTGACCTGAGCGGCTTTCAGCTGGTGCGAAGCATTGCGATTATCGCGGTTTTTCTGATTTTTATCATAATCAACAACCTGATTGTGAGAAGTAAAAAAAAGGAAGAGCAGAAAGTGATTACCCGCATCATTTTCTACGGCGTGCGGATGGCGGCGGCGGCAGCCATGTATTTTACGGCTTCCAGCGAATACGACAACATGATATCGCTGGCGCTCATCATTTTCTTTACGCTGGAGTGCATTATATTTGTCGCTCTAGCGTCCTTTGACGACATGGAGAAGCGGTACATCTGTTACGGCGCGTTTATCCTTGTGTACGGGCTGATCACGATGATCCAGTACATCAGCATCCTGTATGCCAAGCAGATGGAGGTGGGGGATTTTCTCAGGCGCTCCTCCATCGTGTTTATTGTGGTGTTCATGGTCCTGGGGCTCGGCGAGTCGCTGGCGGCGTGCTGGAATTATTTTGAAAAGAGAATGTTTGCCCAGAACCGGGCGATTACCGATCTGGACGAGGCGAACGAGGCTTTGCAGGAGCAGCAGGAGAAAATCGAGCAGATCAATGAAAAGCTCGGCACGCAGAAGGTTGAGCTGCAGGCGGCCAACAAGAAGATCAACCGGTCCCACGACGAGATGTCGGTGCAGAACGAGATTTCCTCCAACATCGCCTCCACGCTGGATAAGGATGTCATGCTGAACCATGTGGCGAAGATTCTGCAGGTGCGGCTGGATCTGGATATGGTGGTCATCGTGCTGGAGGAGGACAACAGCCTTCTCGTGCCGGGCGAGGAGCCGCACGGGAGGTTTGCGGCTATTTCCACCAATCTCGGCAAGGCGTTTGAGGACGGTATTCTGGATTCCGTGAAGAACACGGATCTGAAGGAGCTTCTCACCCTCTCCAAGACCTATATCCAGAACACGGACACGGAGACGGTCAAATTTTTCCGGAAGGTGTCGAGCGACAAGTCCCTTCCGTCCATGATCTGCCTGCCGATTACCAAGCAGGGCGAGAGGCTGGGCACGCTGGTGATTGCCCGCGCGAAGGAAAATGCCTTTATGGACGGCAAGACGTTCTACGAGAGCATCGCCAGCCAGCTGAGCATCGGTATTTCCAACGCGAGACTGTATGAGAAGATGAACGACATGGCAATCCGCGACGGACTGACCAGAATTTACAACCGCCGTCACTTGAGCGAGCTTCTGGACGAATACCTGGCCGAGGGCATGAGGCGGAAGGTGCCGGTTTCCCTAGCGCTGTTCGATATCGATAAATTCAAGATGGTCAACGATACCTATGGCCATCAGTGCGGCGACGAGGTCATCCGCTACGTGGCTACCATGCTGAACCGCGGCGCGCTCACGCACGGCGGCATCGCGGGACGCTACGGCGGCGAGGAATTTGTCATTGCGTTTTTAAATAAATCGCTGGATGAGACCTATGAGATTGTGAAGGACGTCCATGAGCAGATTCGCAGCGAAAAGGTTGTTTTCGAGGATAAGGAAATCCGCGTGACGGCGAGCGCCGGCGTGGCCAGCTATCCAAAGACCTGTTCCAACCCGTCCGAGCTGCTGACGAGAGCGGACTGGGCGATGTATCACTCCAAGCGCAACGGGCGTAACCAGATTACCATTGACAGCGATAAAATCATTGATTCTATGGACTGAGGTGACTATGCAGCTATATAGTATTGCGAGTGGGAGCAGCGGAAACTGTATTTATGTGGGGAGCGAGGACGAGGGGATTCTCATCGACGTGGGAATCAGCATGAAACGGGTGTTAGAGGGACTGAAAAAGCAGGAACATTCCTTCGAGCATATCCGCGCGATCTTCGTGACTCATGAACATAGCGATCATATCAGCGGATTGGGGCCTGTTCTGCGCAAGGCTCCAATCCCTGTTTATGCCACGCCGGACACGATTGAGTCGATCTGGGAGAAGGGCAATATGAAAAATATTTCCCCGGATTTATTCCACAGCATACGCCCGGACGAGGAGATCGAGGCGGCGGGGATGCTCATACGCCCCTTTTCCATTCCACACGACGCCAGGGATCCGGTGTGCTACACCGTTTCCATGAACGGGAAAAAGGTGGGCGTGGCGACGGACATGGGCTGCTACAATGACGACATCATACAGAACCTGGCGGACTGCGATTCCCTTCTTCTGGAGGCGAATCACGATATCAATCTGCTGCAGGTGGGGCGGTATCCCTATGCTCTCAAATTGCGGATTCTGGGCGACAGGGGACATCTGTCCAACGATTCGGCGGCGCGGCTCATCAAGGAGATTCTGCATCCGGGGCTGAAATCCATCGCCCTCGGACATCTCAGCCAGGAGAACAATTTCCCGGAGCTCGCGTACCGGACGGTGATGTACGAGCTGGAGCAGAGCGAGACGTGGAACCGGTTGGGGGCGGATCTTGTGGTGGCGCAGCGGCAGGAGCCGACGAGGCTTTTAACGGTGTAAATTATTAAGTGGAATAATTTACACTGTAATATTGCAGCGCATTGTTGCATTGTAAGCAGAGTTTGATGTGCGAAACCGCATGTCATGTAAAATAAAACAGCATTGTATTTGCTTTTAAAGAAAGGATTTTTATGAAAAAGACAATTATTACGGTGGTGGGAAAGGACAGCGTGGGCATTATCGCGAAGGTTTGTACCTATCTGTCGGAGAAAAATATCAATATTCTGGACATTTCCCAGACGATTGTGGACGGCTTTTTTAACATGATGATGATTGTGGATTTTACCACGGTGGACCAGGCGTTTGTGGAAGTGGCGGGCGAGCTGGAGAAGATCGGCGAGGAGATCGGCTGCCAGGTCCGCGTCCAGCGGGAAGAAATTTTTGATAAGATGCACAGGCTGTAGAGAGGGATGTTCGCACTGGCTATTCATTTCGCCCAAAATCAAGAAATAAAATGGTAAAATATTGTCCGCTGTTTTTTGTGGCATTTTTGGAAAAGAGGAAAGTATGATCAATATAAATGAGGTCATTGAGACCAACAAAATGATTGACGAGGAAAATCTGGACGTCCGCACGATTACGCTGGGAATCAGCCTGCTTGACTGCGTGGATTCGGACATTGAGCGCCTCTGCGACAGGGTGTATGAGAAGATCACGCGGACGGCGAGGGATCTGGTGCGCACCGGCGATGAGATCGGGCGGGAGTTCGGCATCCCGATTGTGAATAAGCGGATTTCCGTGACGCCGATTGCCCTGGTGGGAGGCTCTGCCTGCAAGAGCCCGGAGGATTTTGTGAAAATCGCGAAAGCTATGGACCGGGCGGCGCGGGAGACCGGCGTGAATTTTATCGGGGGCTACACGGCTCTTGTGTCAAAAAAGATGACGGAGGCGGACAGAAACCTGATTCTCTCGATTCCTAGGGCGCTGTCGGAGACGGAGTATATCTGCAGCTCGGTGAACGTGGGCTCCACAAAGACGGGGCTTGACATGGACGCGATCCTTCTCATGGGAAAGGTCGTGAAGGAGACGGCTGTTCTGACGGGAGACCGGGATTCTATCGGATGCGCCAAGTTAGTCGTGTTCTGCAACGCGCCGGATGACAACCCCTTTATGGCGGGCGCCTTCCACGGCGTGACCGAGGGGGACGCCGTTATCAACGTGGGCGTCAGCGGACCGGGCGTGGTCAAGCAGGCGCTCGACCAGGTGAAGGGAAAGGATTTCGGGACGGTCTGCGAGATAATCAAAAAGACCGCGTTTAAGATTACACGAGTGGGGCAGCTCGTGGCGCACGAGGCGTCAAAGCGGCTGGGCGTTCCGTTCGGCATCATCGATCTGTCGCTCGCGCCCACGCCTGCGGTGGGCGACAGCATTGCGGAGATATTTGAGTCGCTGGGGCTGGAGCGCGCGGGCGCGCCGGGGACGACGGCGGCGCTTGCCATGCTGAATGACCAGGTGAAAAAGGGCGGCGTCATGGCGTCCTCCTATGTGGGAGGGCTTAGCGGCGCGTTTATCCCGGTCAGCGAGGACCAGGGCATGATCGACGCGGTGGCAGAGGGCGCGCTGACTCTGGAGAAGCTGGAGGCCATGACCTGTGTCTGCTCGGTGGGACTGGACATGATCGCGATTCCGGGCGACACGAAGGAGACGACCATCGCCGGCATTATCGCGGACGAGATGGCAATCGGCATGGTCAACCAGAAGACGACGGCGGTCCGGCTGATTCCGGTGCAGGGAAAGGGCGTGGGAGAGCGCGCCGAGTTCGGGGGACTTTTGGGATACGCACCGATAATGCCGGTCAACTCCTTCTCCTGCGACGATTTTGTCACCCGGACGGGGCGGATTCCGGCTCCGATTCACAGCTTTAAAAACTGACTTGAAATGCGAGAGGAATATCAAATATAGGTTTGTTGTTATTATAAAGTTCATATTGTGCGGATAATAAAAAAACCGTTCTTGCACGGGGTCGCGCAAGAACGGTTTTTTATAAACAGCAACAGCGGAATGACCGTTCATAGAGTTACACGACTGTTCACAGGGTTTGAGGATATGGGGGCATGGAGAATCGTTGGGATGCTGTTGATTTTGGTGTATATTTCTATATAACGCCTTTGTCGTCGAGAAAATTCTTATTGCATAATTCGGAAACAAAAAGTATAATAAATATGAAAAATGTCTAAAAAAATAAGAAAAAGGGGATGGCGATGATTATTATGGTTTCCGATATTCGGCTGGCGGGCGAAGCGGAAGGTGAAGATAAGGTAAACTGGATTATTGAGGGGAGATTATCATGAGGTTATATAAGGGGATGCTGCTTCTGGGAATTGTCTGCTGCTGTATGTTGCTGAACGCTCCTGTTTCATCCGCAAAGACAAAATATCAGGGGACCTGCGGTCCCCATGCGAAATGGTCATATTCCCAGGGGGTTCTGACGATCAGCGGCAAGGGGGAAATAACATCCAACCCGTGGATGAAAAAGGAGGCCTGCAGGAAAAAGATACGCAGGGCTGTGATTTTGGAGGGAATCACATCTATTTGCGAGAAAGCGTTTTCGACATCCAAGGTGATAGGCGATCATGATTTTCTGGGGGATGGCATAGAACTGCCGGATTCTCTGCAGAAGATTGAAAAAGGAGCTTTTGATTTTGTGGAGGGCCTGAAAGCGGTCTATATTCCGCCCAATGTACAGGTGATTGAAGATGGTGCCTTTGCATCATGTAAATGTCTCTTGCAGGTGGATATGCCTGAAGAAAGCAAGTTGTGGAAATTGGGAGAGCATGTATTCAATTCATGCAGTCAGTTAGAGAAAATAACTATTCCCGATTCGGTTACATATGTCGGAGAAGGAC
This sequence comes from uncultured Lachnospiraceae bacterium, assembly GCA_947589175.1. Lineage (GTDB taxonomy): Bacteria > Bacillota > Clostridia > Lachnospirales > Lachnospiraceae > Eubacterium_F. The sequence continues at coordinate 11,405 of CANPZR010000041.1, forward strand.
TGTTCAGTTCGTGCATGTCTATTGAGAGCGTGTCAATGCCCGCCGGCATAACCGTTATACCGGAACTGTGTTTTAGAAACTGTAAAAAATTAAAGAGTGTGCAGTTGTCCCGGGACACAACGGAAATCGGGAAGGACGCGTTTCTCTATTGCGGCAGCCTGGAGGAGTTTTCCTTCCCGGAGAACCTCACATCCATTGGCGCGGGGGCGTTCGGCTACTGCACATCCATCCGGGAGCTTTGCCTGCCGGATTCGGTGACGTAGGTCGGGGAGGGCGCTTTTGAGAGGTGCGCGTCTCTGGAGACAATCCGGCTGTCGGACGGCATGACCGTGCTTCCGGCGAAATTATTCAGGGACTGCGTCAGCCTTGAGGCCGTAGACATCCCGGCCAGCGTGCGGGAAATCGAAGAAAAGGCCTTTGCCAGTTGTTCCAGCCTCAAAAAGCTGGTGATACCGGAGAACGTGACCAGGATCCAGCCCTGCCACCGGGACTGCCCCCGGCTAAAGACGATAGAGAACCGTTCCCAGGTGGCCTACCCTTTATCGGCCAGCAAGCTTGTCATGGACTGGTACCATGATGGGGAAAAAGTGACGGAAGCGGCTCCCGGGGCGACCGTGACTTCAAAGGGCAAGCGGTTCAAGATTTCCTATGACAGAAAGAACATAAAAAAATACGGTATCCGGTTCAAGGGAAAGCTGCCCCGGTCTTATGTATATGGAGAGGAGCCCAGGCTGCCCGAACAGGTGACTTCCACGAAGAAAAACGTGTGCTTTGACGGCTGGTGGTACCGCGCGGACAAAAAGAAGTTCCAGAAGGGAGTGACCAGAAACTGGTACAACGCGGAGGTATCGCAGTTCAGTCCGGGGCTGAAAGGGGATGTGACGGTACATCCGATGGCAGACGGGATCGAGGTAAAGAAAAAAGATAAAAAGAAAGGCGTGCTGGTACTGGATTTCCGCGCGCTGTTAAAGGACTATCTCCCCGCCGACTGCATTGATCTGGGACGGACAGGCTTTTTTGACTGCAGAATCTTGCTCTTTCAGGTCCGTTACGCCGATAACAGAAAAATGAAGAACGCGAAATCTCTCTCGCCGGTCATGGATGATGTGATTATCCGGATAAAGATGAAGAAGCTGGAGAAGGGAAAGACGTATTATATTCAGTATAAAAGGGTTCCCGCGCAATATGGCGGGATGCCGCTGGAGGAACGCTGGGCGCAGATTTATAAGATAAGGATGTGAATGTGATGCTAAGCTTACATTTGTGGACAAAAATGGAGAAAAGAAGCCGGATTGCAAAGTGAGTGCACGGCAGAGCCTGTCCTATGTTAATATAATAAAACGGATTTGTATTTTTGAGTGATAAAGGAGACAGAAATGAAAAAAGCAGTAGCGGTTTTTGCGTTTTTAATTGTCGGTTTTCTGTTTTTTTGCGACATGGCGTCGGCAAAGGAAAGCAACGTTACTTTTTCCCGGCCATCAAAGGATACACTGGTGATTGAGGGAACCAGAATGGTTCCGGGACATGAAACGGATGGTTTTTATGAGGGAAGCGGCCATCCCAATATAAAAAGAATTGTGATAAAAGAGGGGATAACCGGTCTGGGAAATTGTTGTTTCTTAAATCGTTATACTTACGCAACGACGATAGAATTGCCGCAATCCCTGCGTACAATCGGCAAGGCGGCATTTTATGGATGCTGCAGCCTGAAGCGAATAAAAATCCCATCAGGAGAATGCAAAAAAAACGGGATATTCCCTGCTCGGCTGGTGCAACTCAAAGGCTGCGGACAATAAATGGTGGTACACAAAGAAAATCTGTTCAACCCAGACAGGCAACATCAAGCTGTTTCCCTTTTGGGTGAAATACCGGGTGGAGGCTGCAGGAAACGGTTCCGTAAAAATATTTCTCGACGAGAGGGACGCCGTCCGCACATTTGGTGCGTTTGATGTCCGTTACTCTACAAGAAAAAATATGAAAAAATCAAAATCCTTCACAATGCACGCGAAGGGAACAACGAGGACCGTGCGCAATCTGAAAAAAGGAAAAACCTATTATTTTCAAGTCGCTTATCGGTATCTGGCAGTGGATATTGACATGGATGATGATGGCGGGAGTTATCTGTGGGTAGGGAAAAGGCGGGTTAAGGTGTGGTGAGAGCGTTGGAGAATTAAGAATGTTGCGCCTCACGGTCCGGAGTTTACAGAGGAGGACGATGAGGAGTTCTCGATATTCGGCTGGCAGGCGAAGCGGAAAGTGAAGATAAAGTGATATATCTCAATGCAAAATTATAATTGACAAATCAGATAAAGCGTGATACATTATAGTTAAACAAAGGGAAACCGGAAGCGGTTTACCCTAGGTGATGATTTTAGTCTCTTGTGAGACCGCCGCCATTACGTGCTGGGTAGTGGCGGTTTATTTTTTCCCTTTAAAGATCTTACAACACAAACATATGTTCTACACAAGGGCTTTCGTCATAAAAAATCGCGCGCCATGCGGAAAAATAAAATATTTACTTGCAATATAGCGGAAAATAGTATAGAATAATTAAGACAAAGACGTCGATTGGGGACTTTTTGCACCTGATCGGCGTTTTGCTTGAATGAGATTTAAGTATATGACAG
>CANPZR010000042.1 GCA_947589175.1 uncultured Lachnospiraceae bacterium
TTATGAAGCCAATGCCTCTTTACAGAGACATTGAATAATCCACCACGGGATAAAACGGATAATAATCGTGCATCCTAGGCATCTTCAGTTTCTGCAGGCTCACCCGGTCCTCGTCCACCCCGGCTAACCGGCACAGGTGCTTGAGATCCTTCCACATATTGGAGCGGTTCACGGGGTTCCCGCCCGAAGTGCGAAACAGGATGCCGTCCGCCAGCCGCTCATGCCGGACATACGCCAGCAGCGAATCCCGCAGGTACTCCGGGATCTTCATGGTGCGGAGGTACTTGCGCCTCCGGACATCCAGGGACCCTCTCTGGACCGCTTCCACGGTCAGCTGCTCCAGCTCGGAGAAGCGCAGATCCATATGGCACAACGTCTGGATGATCATCATCAGCCGGTAATCCTCCAGATACAGCGCCGTTGTCACCAGCTTCTGGTAGTCCTGCCTGGCAATGTAGCGCCCGCCGTCGTTAAACAGCGTAGGCTCCACGCTGTAGGCCGTGACCGTGACTTCCGGCTCCCAGTTCATGGCCCGGCAAAATCCGCGCACAGCAAATAAGAAGGTATTGGCGCTGCTCTTTTTGTAGTGCCGATCCTCCACCAGCCAGCTCTTGAAGGCCTCCAGGGACTCTTTTGTAATCGCCCCGCCGCCCAGAAATTCCTCTAATTTCTCCAGCTTGGAAATATACTGTGCCACCGTCTCCTCGTTGGCCCGGACGTCCTCCCTGAGCCACGTCCGGAACTCCTCCAGTTGGTCCTCCGTAATCGTCCTCAACGCTTCCTGCCTCCTGTACGACATACCGCTTAGTACAGCATGTTCTCTATGGCTTCAGCCCTGATCCGAATTTGTCCACATAATTTATATTATGGGAATCAATCCAGGGAAATTGGACGAAAAATGGCCACAAACAGCCAAAATGCGCCTATCCCTAGCCGGTCAGTCCAAGAATTCTGACGCAGAAAAGCCTGCACGATTGTGATAATACGTTGTAAAAAATTTTTTGTATTACAAAAAATAGAAAATTTGGCACTTGCATATGCCCCGGAGATATGGTATACTCCCTTTAGTCTTGAGGGAAAATCCGCATAATATAAATTATGTGGATTTTTTTCTCACATCGTAAAACAATATGCTATCGAGCATATTGTTTACACTATATTTCCACCAGCAGATTCATCCCCTCCAGTTGTTTTCGGTAATGAGCGAAAGATTCTTTCAGATAGATCCTCGTGGTCTCGATGCTGCTATGTCCCAGCATCCCCGCCAGCTTTACGATATCATGATGCAGCCCGTAATACGTCCGGGCAAACAGGTGCCGCAGATTATGTGGAAAAACCTTTTTCTCATCAACGCCCGCCTTCCCGCACAGGCCCTTCATCTGCCGCCATATGTATGACCGGTCCAGCGCGTTCCCTTTTTTCGTCTGAAACACAGGCCCGTTTTTTATTCCATTTTTATAGACATAGCAGAGCAGCCCCTTCTGCAGTTTTTTGGGGATAATAATCTTCCGTTCCTTTTTCTTGTTATAGACAAACGCCATGCCGTTTCTCAGCGACTTTACGGTGATAAAGGCCAGCTCGCTCACCCGGATGCCCGTGGCGCAGATGGTCTGGATGATCAGCGCAAGCCGGGGATTTTTGTTCTCCATGGCCGCCTTTACCAGCCTTTTGTACTCCTCCCTGGTCAGCTCCTCATTTTCCGACGCGAAAATATCCTTCTGGACATGGTACAAACTTATTTTCAGGTCGTACCATTCCATAAACTCAAAGAACTGGTTGGCCGCCGTGAGAAAGGAATTGATGCTGTTGGTCGCGTACGCGCCGCCGTTTTTCAGCTCCTCCTTGTACCGGATCACCAGCGTCTTGTCCAGGCTCCGCCCCGCCGCGTACTCCCTCAGCTTCTCTACGTCGCACATATATTTTGTTATAGTATTTTCGCTTTTTTCCTGCTCGTAGAGATAATTCCGGTAATCCTCCATCCGTTTTCTTGTGATTTTTCGTATCATGATTTCCTCCGTTCCGGGAACATTAAATGAAATTAAAAAGCTTGTCCGCATTGTTCCCAATTTTTAATTTAATGTGCTACACCTTTATTTTCCTTTTCCTTTCCGCATGTGTCAAGAATGCACGTTTCAACACAAACTGATAATATAAAAATATTATTTGCGAAATAAAAGACAAACAAATAAAACTCCTTTTATAAACATCTCGTTTCAGAAAAAAGAAAGGACTGGAAAATGCCGATTTTCTGCAATCTCCAGTCCAAAATCCACGATTCAAATTCATGCTATTAAATCCCATTTAGAGCTAGCAAATCATACCCTTGCTTTTCAGATTCTCTTGACTATATTAGAAACACTTTATTTTTCCTTTACAATATTCCCAGACTTATTTCACCGATAATTTAATCAAACAACCGTCTCATCCAGCAAAAAATCCAGAATACCGATATTCAGCACTCCCCTATCATCATACCATCTTTTCACAATATCATGTCTGACAATTATTTTGGGAAATGAGTCGTTAATCAATGTAAACGGCTTATTTTCAATTTCTGCTTTTTCTGCATCCGGCATGGCGTATGCGGATTGAATATACACTCGCTTACTGCCCTTTGACGCAACAAAATCAATCTCCCTCGGCACTCTTACAGCAGTATTATTTTTATTTTTTTCTCTTGCAAAAACAACGCCGACGTCTACTGAAAAGCCGCGCAATTTCAGCTCATTATACACGATATTTTCCATAATATGCGTAAGCTCCTGCTGCCGGAATTCAATTCTCGCATTTCGAAGCCCCACGTCCTCGCAATAATATTTATTAGGAAAATCAAAATAGGATTTCCCTTTTATATCATACCGCTTGCTCTGTGAGAACAAAAATGCATCTTCCAGATAATCCATATATGTCTTAACCGTATTCACAGAAAGATGGATTTGTTCTCGGCTCTTTAACGTATTAGCGATTTTATTCGGATTGGTGAGCGACCCCACAGACGAGCATAGCAAATTCAGCACCTGATCCAATACATCCTCTCTCTCGACGCCCTTTCTCTCAACAATATCCTTCATATATACCTCTTTAAACAAAGAGGTAAGATAGCTTATTTTCGCAGTATCATCCGGCAGCGAGAGAACGAACGGAAGTCCCCCATAAAAAGCGTACTCTTCAAATGCCTCATGCTTATCGCCGCCAACAAAGGCGTAAAACTCAGAAAAAGAAAGCGGATGTATTCGGATTTCATCACTCCGCCCGCGAAACTCTGTCAGGATATCGCTTGACAGCATCTTGGAATTACTGCCTGTGACATACACATCCAGATTTTCCATCTCCCGCAGCTCATTGAGCGCATCATAAAAAGTAATCTTTTTCCCCTGCGGACTGAACGGATTATCCGTCTCATCCGACAACTGGATTTCATCCACAAACAGATAATATTGTGTGTTCTTATCGGCTGCTTTTTCTCTGACATATTCCGCCAGCAAAATGGGATTTCTATATTTTATATCGCGCATTAAATCAAGCGCTATGGTAATAATCTGATCCTCGCCCACTCCTGTGGACAGCAGATAGTTCCGAAATAGCGTCCGCAAGAGATAGGATTTCCCGCACCGGCGAATCCCCGTAATGACCTTGACCTGCCCGTCCCACATAAAATCTACGAGCCTTTTCAAATATCTGTCGCGCTTTATCTCCATAGAAACATCACCTCATTGAAAACTTTAGCCTATATGGACATTACTTTTCAATCAAAATTGTAGCACAAAAAAATAGGTTCATCAATGCTTTTTTCATACATTTCCCAGACAAACATACTGCAAACTGTACTCGGCAATTTCTTTCAGCTCTTTCAGCAGGGAAATATCCGTCGCCGGTTCCCGCATTTTATAACGCGGAAAATACCGGGTGATGTGAAGTGGTATGTCCGGACTGATCCGCGCGATCCACTCAGCCTGCGCCCTCATATCCTCCGGGCTGTCGTTCATTCCTGGCACAATCAGGGACGTCAGCTCCACATGACAGCCCGTCGCCGCTCTGGCAATAAATTCTTTCACGGTTTCCAGACTACCGCCCAGGCGCTGGTAAATCTCTGGTCGGAATCCCTTCAAGTCGATATTCATCGCGTCCATATAAGGCAAAAGTTCTTCTAGCACCGCGAGTTCCGCCATGCCGTTTGTCACAAGGACATTTTTCATCCCGGCTTGGCGCACCAACACGGCCGCATCGCGCACATACTCATATCCGACTAGTGGCTCGTTATATGTAAACGCCACTCCGATATTTCCTCTGGTGCGCTCCTCTTTCGCAATCCGGCACAATTCCTCCGGCGGGACGTCATAAATCTGCTGAAAATCGGTTTCCTTCGCCCGTGCGATTTCGTGATTCTGACAGAAGGGGCAGGTCAGATTGCAGCCAAAGCTTCCGACTGACAAAATCATACTCCCCGGATAAAAAAAGGAGAGCGGTTTCTTCTCGATGGGATCTAAAGCCAGCGATGTGAGTTTCCCATAATTGGCGCAGACAATCTCTCCGCCAATATTTTTTCTGGCTCCGCACCTTCCATAAGCGCCGTCCGGAATCCGGCAATGATGGGAGCAGACCGGACACACTGCCTCATTCATGACGGATTACCTCAAATCGATACATTTTCACATTTTCCTCTTTCTCATCAATTCCCGCTTTTTTCTTTGCAATAGAAATCTGCTCGTCCACCGTATCGACGCCATCCAAATCCGGCAAAAGGAGTCCGCGGCGATACCCTTTTTCCACGATAACGCCATAGCGTTTTACATCCAGTTCCTCCCCGGATGAAATCTGCTCCGGTTCGCCCAGCACATCCACACTGATTTCAAGCAAGTCCAGCTCTTCCGCCCGTATGGCCGGAAAGCGCGGATCCCGGACAGCCGCCGAGATGGCATTTGCGATAATCTCCTCCGCCAGCGTGTCCCTGGTCGGGCCGATTGTGCCAATGCAGCCTCGCAGCATCCCTTTTTCATGAATGGACACAAAAGCGCCCGCCTGCGTCCCGCGCATTTCCTCGGTCAGCTCGCTTTTTTCCGGGCAATAAATCTCGCCCTCGCGGATATAGCGGTCAATCGTATTTTTTGCCAGCTGCACATAAAGATCCATTATTCCACCCCTTTCTGGTGATATATGCAAAATCCGTATCCGATTTTCTAAAAACGCATCAAAAACTCTGTCGGCGTAAAAGCAATAACCTTACTCTTTTGAAAATCCCGAACATTTCTAGTAATGATATAGTCCGCATGCACCCTCTCTGCCGTAGCAGCCTGCATTGCATCCTCAAAATCATCCCTCTTCATTCCTGCCGCGTTTGTCATATCTGTCACACTCAATTCTGTAAATTGAAAAATGAGCGCAAGCCCTTTCAGAACATCCAAAATGACATTCCCATCAATCAGCAGTCTCATATTTCTCCCTCAACCCCTCTTCCTTTGCCTGGTTCAAATCAGTATTCGTTTTCAGAATGCCAGTCAGAGAATCTGTCAAATAAGAGACAGCCGCATTTCTCGGAATAAGCCGAGCCACCTCTTTTCCGTTCTTTGTCACAATAACTTCTTTTCCGTCTGCAACAATAGTTAGATACCTGCCAAAATCATTCTGCATCTCGGTATCAGTAGCAGTAGCGCCAATCATAAAAACACCCCTTTCCGGTGATATATGCAAAATCCGTATCCTACGCCGAATACGGCTTCATGTGACAATTTTCTGCTCTCTATTTCCATACCATCCAGCGCGCCGCCCATAATGGCAAAGGAGCGGTGTCCACATTCCATGCTCTCCTCCAGAAAATCCTCCCTGAACTCAAGCAGCCTTTCAAAATCGCCGTCCCCCATCACTTCCATAATCTGACGGTCATATTCCGGTCCCTCGGGGCGATACCCATAGGGACCGTCCTTCTTCTGACAATGGCTGAGGTCGCCGCTTGCGACAAAGACACAGCGCCTGCCGGAATCTGCCGCCGCCCTTTGAATTATTTCCCCAAATGTCCAATGCTCCTTCAGCGACAGACCGGAAAGCCCGATCCGGATCAGCTGATAATCCCTGTATTCCTTATTGATAAAATAGAGAGGCACCATCGTCCCGTGATCCAGACTGCTGTCCCGCTCTCCCTGCGTCCCCGCCGGAAAGTTACAACCCTCCGCCTCCGAGGCAATTCTCCCTGCCAGCGCCTGATCGTATTTCACAGAAAAACGCACCTGCTCCGCCCGGAACTGCCAGAAGCTCCCGTCCGCTCCATTTCCCGGTGAAATATGAAAATAATCCCGGTACATCACGCTGTGTGGCGAGATCAGGATAATTGTCTCCGGCTTTATCCTTGCGATATCCTTTGCAACCTCCGCAAAGGAATCCAGCGTGTCCTGTATTTTCCGTTCTTCCCCTTTTCCGATTTCAGGCACGGCAATCGGCGGATGGGGAACCATATAGCCCGCTAAAATCATGCAAATCCTCCCGACTATGCAGTTATCACATAGTCTCATTTTCAAAATAAAATCTACGGCATCCTAATTTACAATGTTTATGCCGATGTCTTTTTATCATATACGCACCGTTGATTTTGATATCATTTTACCCCGTTTTAGTCCGCTTAGCAAGTTGTTTCAAAAAAATCCCAAGCCAGTCTCATAATCTCATCCGCCAAATATGACGGAATGAGAATAAGCGAGACTGACTTGAGACCAAATAAAATTGACTTACTATGAAATAAGACTAAATCATCTCATATTTTTTATATAACATACCCTCTGCCAAATTCCGCGCTACCGCCCAGCTGTTCCTCAATCCGGAGAAGCTGGTTATACTTTGCCACCCGGTCCGTCCGGGACGGCGCCCCGGTCTTAATCTGTCCGGCATTGAGCCCCACGGCGATATCTGCGATGGTGGTGTCCTCTGTCTCCCCGGACCGATGGCTGATAATGGCATGCCAGCAATGATTTTTGGTCATGCGGATGGCCTCCAGCGTCTCGGAAACGGTTCCGATCTGATTAGGCTTGATGAGAACGGCGTTGGCGGCATGCAAATTCATCCCCTTGCGAATCCGGTCCGTATTGGTCACAAAGAGATCGTCCCCCACCAGCTGTACCCGCTCTCCCAGACGGTTCATCATTTTCTGCCAGCCCTCCCAGTCTTCCTCGGCCAGCCCGTCCTCGATGGAATAGACCGGATAGCGGCTGCACAGCGTGTCCCAGAAATCAATCATGGCGTCCACGCTCTTGTACTCGCCGGATTTCCAGAATAGATACTCGCCGGTGCGCCCCTGCTTGATGGCCTCCTCATACATCTCCGTGCTGGCGCCGTCCATAGCAATGACAAAATCCTCTCCCGGCCGGTAGCCCGCCTGTTCAATGGCTTTCACAATATATTGAAGGGCCTCCTCGTCACTATTCAGATGAGGGGCAAAGCCTCCCTCGTCCCCCACCGAAATCGTGTGCCCGTCCTCGCTCAATAATTTTTTCAGAGCGTGAAATACATTGGAACTCCACTCCAGGCAGTTGTGAAAGGATTTGGCCCCGATAGGCATAATCATAAATTCCTGTATGGTCAGACTGCTGTCCGCGTGCTTGCCGCCATTTATAATATTCATCATGGGAACCGGCAGCGTTCTTCCGTTGGCGCCGCCCAGATACTGATATAATGGCAGTCCCACAGCCTTTGCGGCCGCTTTGGCCACCGCCATCGACGTCCCCAGAATGGCGTTGGCGCCCAGCCTCGCCTTGTTCTTTGTGCCGTCCTCCCGAATCATCAGTCCATCTATATCCGCCTGATTCAAGGCATTTTTTCCCTCCAGCAAATAGGATAATGTGTCGTTGACATGCTGTACTGCCTTTTTTACCCCCATTCCCCGGTATCTCTTTAAGCCCTTGTCCCTCAATTCCACTGCCTCAAAAGCCCCGGTCGAGGCGCCAGAGGGAACGGACGCAAGGCCTTTGGCTCCTCCGCACAGAGCCACCTCCACCTCCACCGTCGGATTTCCTCTGGAATCCAGGATTTCCCGCCCTCTTACTGTATTGATTCGATACTTATGCTGCATAATAATCGAGCCTCCTGTTTTTTTCTTATTATAAACAGAAGGCCCGCAATTATACTATTTATCGCAAATTATTTACTGAATTACCGCAAAATGTTTTTTCATTTCTTCCGGTAAATATTTCATCAATTCCTCCACCAGTTCATATACCTTCGTTCCCGGCGCAATCTCCGTCGGTGTTTTGTCTTGTCCATCCTTAATGATTCGTTTTGCATATCGTATTGCCAACTTCGGATTTCCTTTTTCTATCAGGATTTCAAAAATATCTTTTCTATTCTTTCGATACCTGCCAACTCCCAATTCCCTGAATTTATCATCCAAAAATGAAATATACTCATTTCGATGATTATTAGCCGTATAATATGCAAAATGAAGTATGAACCAAAATTCAATACACTCATTCGACCATGCACAATGATATTGTAATTCCTGATTCTCCTGATTCAGCTTGTCCGACCGTTCAACCACACCATTAAAATCCTTTGCCGGAAAACTATCTTTGTCATAGACGCACCATATCTGTCCTTTGGTAATTTCATTTTCTGAAACATATTTTTCAGCGGCTCCAATTACCCTCATTGTCTCTGCTGCGCATGGTTCAATTTGAATCAGTACCATTTCCCGATAAATCGGATTATCTTCAATCAATCTCTTAAATCCAGCAAAATATTGTGGCTCTGTCTGCTCTCCCTCGCAGAAAATATAATAGCGATACTTTTTCTGCTCCAGATATTCCTGACGGCGCTTTTTCCTCCATATTTCCGTTCCAGCTTTTTTAGGCATTGACATCACTCCAGTCTATAATCTTCCTAAGATATGGATCCGCGCCATATTTGCCTTCTAAATATTGTTTATCATATTTTGCATCTTTACGAACAGATTCACCCTGGTCATTTTTAAATTCAACCAACGAATATAGTTTCGAATTCTGCCCGTTTCCCTTTGCTACAAACCAGATTTCATCCCTCCGAAACACTTTATTGTTCATTGTAGATAAATCATGCGACGTAAAAATTAGCTGCCCGTGCTTTTTATTGATATTCATATTTGTAAAAAGCTCGATAATATACTGTAGCAATACCGGATGAATCTTGGCATCCAGCTCGTCAATCACCAATGTAGTCCCATAACATAAACTATTTGCGATAAATGGCAAAAGTCCAAACAATTTTTTTGTCCCGCTGGATTCTTCTGACAAAGTAATCTCCGCGCTATAATCCCCAACAACATGTTTCGTAAAAACTTCTATGCCGTTTTCTCCTCTTTCTTCTATGCGAAAATCCTCAATGTCTAAATCCATTTCCCGGATCATGTCAAGGACTAAGGACTTTACTTCTTCTGATTTTGCAATAGCAGTGCGCAGCTCCTGAAACGGATTCCCGTAATTTAAAAAATCAATCGATTCTTCGAACCAGTCGAGCACATCCTGAACAATTTCGTTTTTCTTATATGTGATTCCCATATATGAAAGTAAAGGCAGCGTTTCCGACAGATCTTCACTGACCTTTAATTTTCCAAAAACTCCTTTTAACTCCACATTATCAAGCGTTCTCTTAAACAATGCCGACCGACGCTTTGTCTCCAGCTTGATCCGATCAAGGCTCTCATAAACAATACGCTCCTTTTTGATATGGAGGATATATCTGTATTCTGCTTTTAAAGTCCGAAAGAACACTTCAAACTCGGTAGGATTTGCTATTCCCGATTCAGAAAAAGCAAATGGCTCAACCGGAATCTTTCTCGTCTTATAATCACATTCAGTTTTATCACAGATTGCGCAAAGCGGCCTCAATATCTTAGAATTTAAAGTATATAATGCTTCCAGGACATTCGACTTTCCTCCGCCGTTTGGTCCGTAAATTGCTGATATTGGCAAAAAAACTTCTCCGTCTTTGTCCTTGATTACTTTATCCTCGTGTTCTGAAATAGCGGCCGCCTGCATATCAAAGGTAATTTCATCCCGTATGCTCTTAAAATTCTTCACTGTAAATTGGCATAACATAATATTTACCTCCATTCCTACTCCCTATTATACCCTAAAATTCTCATTTGTAAAGCATTATTTGAGATTTAATCTCATATTTATCCGCTAATTTTCATAAAAGGCGCAGATAAAAAGCGCCGTGTATCTCACACAGCGCTTTTCAATCAATATTAAAGGCCCGCAATTATACTATTTATCGCAAATTATTTACTGAATTTCCGCCTGGGACTGCACATATTTTCCATTCTCCATATTGTAATACTCAAACTGCACCTTTCCGTCCTTGACTTTAAATGCCGGAGAATATTCCGACGACGACGCCGTAAGAGTTTCAGATTTTTTCCCATTTACAGACAGCTTTTCTATTTTCCCCATTTCCGTAACGGTATAAAACTGATATTCCTTATAATTGCTGCCCGCCTGCTGTCCAAGGGCAAAATCCGCTCTGCCGTCCCCATTATAATCTTTCATGCGAATCTTTACCTTTTCCGGGAAATAAAGCTCCTCATCTCTGAAATTTACTGCCTTTTTGCCCGTTATTTTCCCATTTTGGCAAGCCTCCAGACGAAAGCTGCCCGTCAGCATCCCGTGATAAGGAGATAATTCATCCTCCTCTTTGCTCCCTTTCGTCATGACAAGGCGCACCGTCGTCTTACTGTCGGTTTTATCCTTCTGGGACGATGTGTCAGAATCCGTCGCATCATAGCTGTGCAGCTTTTTCTTCAGAGAATCGCTGAATTTGCTGTCATCGTATCTGTAAGTAATGCCTCCGGCCCGGAACATAGGACACCCGTCGCCGGCCAGCGTGACAATGAGTTCCTTTTTTGCGATTTTCGAGCGGTACAACCACAGTCGGATCTCGCCCATCGGGCAGTCGCTCCCGCCCCTGACATATTCCGCGTGGGAAAATGCCTGTTCTATCATCACCAATTCTTTTTCATCCGTAATTTTCAGAGATTTGTGGTCGCGCTCCGGTGCCTCTTTCGGCACATACACAAGCGACGCCTCTCCGATTCCGGAAAAATCCTTTGGCTTGACCGGGGAAAAATCCACTGTCTTACGCAAAATTGCACCGGGAAATGACGACAGCTTGGCGCTGTACAAAATATTCCCGTCCTCTCCCACAAGATAGCCGCCGTCGTAGGCCGCCCAGTATTTTCCCTTATAATACAGGGAAAATCCACATTCCTTTTGACTTTTCAGATTCTTCTGGTAGTCCGCCCTTAATGCTTCATACCCCGGATCTTCGAGCTGTGTCAGTGCGGCGTCCATTAGCTGCGTCATCATTTTCCTCTCCCTAAAATCCTGTATATTGCAATACTCCCACTCATTATTTGGCGTAGCGTAGTCCTTATAGGCAATTTTCACGGCATTTTTCCTGGAAAATTTCCCGCTCGCCGCATCGTACTTCACGACCATGTCATAAAACAGGCATACCACATAAGTATCTCCGCTGACCGTATTTTTAAACAGCCGATACGATTCGCCCAGTATATCGCCCTGATAGCGCGCCGGCGTCTTTAACTTTTTGTACTGGCTGTCGTCCTCCGGATTGACTTTTAAAAACGCCTTTTCAAATTTCTGAATCAGCTCGATGCTCCGGTTTTCCAAGTCCTTCTCGGTGTGCGCCGGATCGTGCCACACCTCGCCGATACTCTCGGACAGCGCGTCCAGATATCCGTATTCCTTGGACACATACTGAACAAGCGCCCCGTCCTTATAGGTAAAATCCAGCCGGAGCGTGTCCTCGTCTCCCTCGCCGCCATTGCCGAACAGGTAGGTAATTTCTGATCCATCTCCCGCTACCGTGCGGCACTTCACAGACTTTAGCTGCTCCGCGACCTGCATCGGCATCGTTTTCTGAATCCCCTGTCTCAGAAATTCTTCCACCGAAATGGCGCCGTCTGCCTTGACCGTGTCTGCCCGCTGGCCGTCCTGATCCGCCTGCGCCGTCTGTCCATCTCCGGCATTGTTCGCGGCCTGCCCGCCGTCTTTCCCGCTTGTCAGGCACGCCGTCCCCAAGAGCGCGAACAGAAGAACCGCGCACACGCTCATCCATTTCCCTTTTTTCTTACACTTCATAATATGTCTCACCCTTTTCTTTGTATTTGTCTCGCCAAATGCCAATGTCTCCATAGAATACTGCCTTTTATTGGTGGCAAAAGCCAACAGCGACATGCTGTAATTCTTCCGGATATCCTCCCCGCTCTCCCAGAGAATCTGCTCGTCGCAGCTCATTTCCATATCGCGGATCATGCTGAAATACGCCGCCCACACCAGCGGATGGAACCAGTACGCGGCCGTTATGAGAAAGGCAATCACCTTCACGATATAATCCCGCCTTCGGATATGGTACTGCTCATGCCGCAGAATATAGTCCCGCTCCTGTTCCGAAAGCCGGAACGGAATATAAATGCGCGGGCGGATCAGTCCCATGACAAACGGCGTGGGAATGCAGTCGCTCTCATAAATATTATCCCTGTACCGAACCGCTTTTTTTAACCGCTTTTTCATGCGGAAAGTCAAAATCATATTCCACAAAATAAGCAGTCCCATGCCAACTAACCACACCACTGACAGCACGGACAGCACGCTCTCCACCGCCAGAGTTTCATCGCCGTCTGAATCCGACGCCTGCGCTGTTGTTGTACGTTCCTCCGTCCCCGTGGGATTTCCCGCCGCTGTCTGTTCCGGTAGATCATATCCATGATTCACGGAAAATATTTCCGAAGTATTTTTTTCAGAAACATTTTTATCGGAAATATTTTTCTCTGCAACGCTTCCATTGGAATAATTTTCTCCGGTAATTTTCCCACCAGAAACATTTTCCTCT
This sequence comes from uncultured Lachnospiraceae bacterium, assembly GCA_947589175.1. Classification (GTDB taxonomy): domain Bacteria; phylum Bacillota; class Clostridia; order Lachnospirales; family Lachnospiraceae; genus Eubacterium_F. Next base: position 12,868 of record CANPZR010000042.1, read on the forward strand.
GCAACACGCCCATCAGAATAATTTTCCCCAGTAACAATATTTTCGGAATAAAGAGTTTCTGTAAAAAATTTCTCTGGTTCGGTTGAATCCTGGTCAGCTAAACCATCTTCCGCCGGATCGTATTCCGCCGGACTTTTTTCATCTGATTCAGCGCCCCGACTCGCCTCCAGGGGCATCTGAATTTTCCCGGCAAAATCCAGGTTAAACAGACTGATGGGAGAGTAAAATGTCGCCGGGCAAACCAAGCGAAGTCCCACGATCAGCCACAGTGCGTAAACGCATTTTTTCGGAAAACGGCTCATCAGCGCCCGCGCCAAAAATACGGCCAGTATGACAAATGTTCCCATAAACGCCATTTTCAGAATCTGTTCAAATATTTCCAAAACCGTCACTTTCTCACCCCTCCCTGTGCTCATCGATCAGCTTCTTAATTTTCTCCGCCTCTTCCTCCGATATTTTTTTCCCTCCCAAAAATGCCGTGAGAAACTGGGGCAGGGAGCCGCCGAACGTCCTCTCCACAAAATACTCCGACTCGTCCGCCTGCACCCGGTCCCGCTCCACCAGAACCGACACAATGGCATTTTCATTGCTTATGTATCCTTTTTCACACAGTTTCCGTATCGTCGTGTAAGTGGTGGATTTCTTCCATCCGAGAATCTCGCCGCACAGCTTCACAAGCTCGCCGGAGCCCACCGGCGCGTGATCCCACACCACCGACATAAAGCGGTAATCGCTGTCGCAAAGTTTCAAGTACTCCATAACTGCCTCCTTTTTTCAAACGTTTTCGCTCGAGGTACTGCTTCCCGTCCCGAAAACGCGGCCTGTTTTTTCAAGAAGATCTTCTCATATAGCGCAAAAGGTCTATAGTTATAAACCTCTCTGCACTCTAAGTTTATAACTATAGACCTCGTTTGTCAACTACTATTTTTAAAAAGTTTTAGCTGTTCTGATTTTCCCTTATTATTTTCAGAAAATTTTCTCCGTTCTGATTTTCATCATAAGTTTCCGTCAGCACGGTGACCTCATAGCCGTCCTCCGTCTTTTTCATATCGTAGTCCCGGTCCATGCGCAGCCACGCAGGACCCGACGGTTTC
>CANPZR010000043.1 GCA_947589175.1 uncultured Lachnospiraceae bacterium
TCCTTCTGGCTCAGAATGTAGAGCGAGAAGATAAAGGAGATCACGGCCCCTGTGATGCCGCTGATAATGCTGCTGGCGGCGCTGAAGGTGGAGGATAGGACGGCCCCGGCGCCGCTCTGGAGAAAATCCTGAACGGTGCGGATGATGGAGGCCCAGTTCAGCTCCAGATGGCGCATCAGCTTATCCCTGGCGTTCATCCCGATGAAGTCGATGCCGTGCCCGTGGAGCCAGCTCTGGGCGGTGGCAATAAAATCAGGAATCTTCTCTCCCAGGACGCTGGTGGTCTCCGCGAGCTGCGGCACCACGGCGAACAGCACCAGCGCGATGATGGCAAGCAGAAACAGCAGGGACAGGACGATGGAGAGCGGGCGCTTGAACAGGTCCGCCGTCCTGCCGCTCCATTTTTTCAAAATCTTATTTTCAATGAAGCTCATGGGGAGGTTCAGCACAAAGGCGGTGGCGCCCCCGTAAATAAAGGGCTTCACGATGGAGAGGACGAGCCCCACGCCCCCGAAGACGACGCCGCTGTACATCAGCGCCAGCACTAGCAGGGCGGCAAAAAGCATCAGGTTGCGTATGTGCCGCCGGTTTTCTTTGTTTAAATTCATGACAGACCTCTTTTCTGAATAAAATATATGTTGGTTTTTCTTTCTATCGGTTGAAAAATGCCTTTTTCGTTCTGATACCTTATCATAACAGGAAACAAAAAAATGCGCAACAACGTTTCCACGAAACTTTCTTTCGTTGAAACAACGTTTTTTTGAAACGTATTAAAAAATATTGTAAAAAAGCAGGAAAATGTGCTAAGATAGAAAATGACCCGGGGGCCAAAAAGAGGCCGTCGGGCAATATCCGTTGTATGAGAGAAGAATGGAGGATTTTATGTATCTGATCGCGGGCTTGGGAAATCCGGGCACAGAATACGCCGCCACAAGGCACAATATCGGTTTTGACATGATCACATATCTCTGTGATGAGTACAATATATCCCTGCGGGGGAGAAAGGGAAAGGCCCTTGTGGGAAAGGGCGTGATCGCCGGGGAGCAGGTCCTTCTGGCGCAGCCCCAGACCTACATGAACCTGAGCGGCGAGAGCATCCGCGCCCTGATGGATTACTACAAGCTGGACCTGGATGAGCTGATTATCATCTGCGACGATATCAACCTGCCGGTGGGCCAGATCCGGGTGCGCCCGAAGGGGAGCGCCGGTGGGCACAACGGCCTCAAGAACATCATCCAGCACCTGGGCACAGAGGAATTTACCCGCGTCCGGATCGGCGTGGGGGCGAAGCCCGACGGGGACGACCTCATAAAGCATGTGCTGGGGCGTTTCTCCAGGGAGGAGGACGGCATGATTCGGGACGTGTTCGCCCTGGCGGAAAAAGCGCTTTTGGCCATCATGACCGAGAGCGTCAGTGAGGCAATGAATCAGGTAAACGGAGTAAAAATAGAGAGGTAGACGTGGAGACATTACTGGCCCCGCTCAGGGAATTAGAAGAATATACGCAGTTAAAGCTCGCCGTGGAGAAAAAGGACACCCCGGCCAGCGTGACCGGCGGCGTCGATACGCAGAAGGCCCATCTGATCTTTGGACTGCGGGATGCCTGCGAGATTCGGCTGATCGTCACGCACAACGAGATCCGCGCGCGGGAAATCGTGGAGGACTGCCGGATGTATGACCGGAACGTCATGTACTATCCGGCCAAGGATCTGATTTTTTACAGCGCCGACGTGCACGGAAGGGCCATCGTCAAGGAGCGCTTAAAGGCGGTGAAAGCCATTGCGGAAGGGGGTCCGCTGACCATCGTGACCACCGTAGACGCCGGCATGGACGCCTGTATTCCTTTTGGAAAATATATCGAAAACAAAATATCCATAGCCGCGGGAGACGAGCTGGATCTGCCGGAGACGGAGAAAAAGCTGGCGGCCATGGGCTACGAGAACGTGTCCCAGGTGGAGCGCGAGGGAGAATTTTCCGTCCGGGGCGGCATTCTGGACGTGTTCCCCTTGACGGAGGAGGCCCCGGTGCGGGTGGACTTCTGGGGGGACGAGGTGGACAGCATCCGCAGTATCGAGGTGGAGAGCCAGCGGTCCGTGGAGGAGCTGGAAACGGTGGACATACTCCCGGCGGCGGAGGTGTTCATGGACGCCGACCAGACGGCCCGCGGCCTGCATCAGATCGGCCTGGAGATGGAGCGGTGCTGCCAGAAATTCATGGACGGCGAAAAGCGCGAGGAGGCCGCCAGGCTCAGGCAGAACGTGGAAAATTTCTGCGAGACGTGCCGGATCAGCCCCGCCCTCGTTAACCTGGAGAGCTATATCCGCTATTTTGCGGGCAAGGGGGAGACCTGTTCTTTCTTTGACTATTTTGAGGGGAGGAAGGTCTGCGTGTTCATGGACGAGCCGGGCCGTTGCGTGGAGAAGGCCGAGGCCGTGGAGTACGAGTTCCGCGAGAGCATGGGAAGCCGCCTGGAAAAAGGCTATATCCTTCCGGGACAGATGGACGTGCTCTACCCGGTATCCCAGATATTGGCGAAGCTCCAGAAGTATCCGCTGATCCTTTTTACCGCGCTGGAGGGCTCCGTCCGGGAATTTGCCATAAAGAGAAGATTTTATTTTCAGGTGCAGTCCGCGCCTTCCTATAATAACAATTTTTCCCTTCTCGTGAAGGACATAAAGAAATTTAAAAAGCAGAAATACCGGGTGCTGATCATATCCGCCTCGGAGACCAGAGGGCGGCGGCTCTGTCAGGATCTGATGGATTTTGACATAGGAGCCGTGTACGACGGAAGCCTGCAGCGGGAGCTAAAGCCCGGCGAGGTCCTGGTCACGAGAGGGAATGTGCGCCGCGGGTTCGAGTACGCCGATCTCCGGTTCGTGGTGGTGACGGAGAGCGACATTTTCGGCGGGCGGACAAAGAAGAAAAAAGCAAAGCCCAAGCGGCACGAGGGGGCGGCCATCCGGAGTTTCCAGGACTTGAAAATCGGGGACTATGTGGTGCATGAGAACCACGGGCTGGGCATTTACCAGGGAATCGAGAAAATCGAGGTAGATCAGGTCACGAGAGATTACCTGAAGGTGGCCTACGCCGGGGGGAGCAACCTGTATGTGCCGGCCACATCCCTGGAGGTGCTGCAGAAATACGCCGGGAGCGAGGCGAAGGCCCCCAGGCTGAACAAGCTGAACTCGCCGGAGTGGAAAAAGACCAAATCACGGGTGCGGGGGGCGGTGCAGGAAATCGCTCAGGAACTGGTGGAGCTCTACGCCGCCAGGCAGACCCGGCAGGGCCACGCCTTCGAGAAAGACACGGTCTGGCAGAAGGAATTTGAGGAGCTGTTCCCCTATGAGGAGACGGAGGACCAGTTAAAGGCCATTGAGGACACCAAGCGGGACATGGAGAGCACGAAGATCATGGATCGGCTGATCTGCGGGGACGTGGGATACGGCAAGACCGAGATCGCCATCCGCGCGGCCTTTAAGGCAGTGATGGACGGCAGGCAGGTAGCCTTTCTGGTGCCCACCACGATTCTGGCGGGGCAGCACTACAATACATTTGCCCAGCGCATGAGGGACTACGGAATCAACGTGGAGCTTCTGTGCCGCCTGCGCACGCCCGCCGAGCAGAAAAAGACAATTCAGGGGATTAAAAAGGGCAGCGTGGACGTTGTCATCGGCACACACCGGCTGCTGGGAAAGGACGTCGCCTACAAGAACCTGGGGCTCTTGATTGTGGACGAGGAGCAGCGCTTCGGCGTCACCCACAAGGAGAAGCTCAAGCAGATGAAAAACGACATCGATGTGCTGACGCTGACCGCCACGCCGATTCCCCGGACCCTTCACATGAGTTTAGTGGGAATCCGCGACATGAGCGTGCTGGAGGAGCCCCCGATGGACCGGATGCCTATCCAGACCTTTGTCATGGAGAAAAATGAGGAGATCGTGCGGGAGGCCATTCTCCGCGAGATCGGCCGGGGCGGCCAGGTGTACTACGTCTACAACCGGGTGGGCAATATGGATATCGTGGCGAATGAAATCGCGAAGCTGGTGCCGGAGGCGGTGGTAGCCTGCGCGCACGGGCAGATGAACGAGCGCGAGCTGGAAAAGACCATGTTCCGGTTCGTGGAGGGCGAGATTGACGTGCTGGTGGCCACGACCATTGTGGAGACCGGCCTGGACATCCCCAACGTCAACACGATCATGATCGAGGACGCCGACCGGCTGGGGCTCTCCCAGCTCTACCAGCTCCGGGGCCGGGTGGGGCGCAGCAACCGAACCGCGTACGCCTTCCTCATGTATAAGAGGGACAAGATGCTGCAGGAAGTAGCGGAAAAAAGACTTGCCGCCATTAAGGAATTTACGGAACTGGGATCCGGTTTCCGGATTTCCATGCGGGACTTAGAGATCCGGGGCGCCGGGAACGTGCTGGGAGCCAGCCAGCACGGCCACATGGAGGCCGTGGGATACGACATGTATTGCAAAATGCTTTCCGAGGCGGTGAAGCGGCTGAAGGGGGAGACGGTGCGGGGAGAGGATTTTGAGACGGGCATAGACATAAAGGTTGACGCATTTATCCCAGTCAGTTATATTAGTAATGAGCTGCAGAAGCTGGATATTTATAAGAGAATTGCGGAAATAGAGACAGAAGAAGAGAGGCAGGACATGGTCGATGAGCTTCTGGACCGGTTCGGAGAGCCGCCGGCCAGCGTGATGAATCTGCTGACCATCGCCTTGGTGAAAGCCAGGGCCCACCAGTGCTATATCACGGATATCACAGACAAAAACGGACTTCTCCGGCTGAAAATGTATCCCCTGGCGCAGATCGATCCATCTCGGATCCCCGAGATGGTGGCCGGAATGGGAGGAAGGCTCCGGTTCATACCTGGAAAAGAACCCTGTTTTGAGTACCGCCCCCAGGGAGACATGCTGGCGGAGGCTTCTTTTATGACCGGGGAGATTCAGAAACTCTGCCTTTGAGAAATTTTATATTCGCTTTAAAAAAGGAGGATTAGGATGAGGAATAAACTGACAGCGCTGTGCCTGTGTTTGTGCCTTGCGGCGGGCCTCGTCGGCTGCGGCGGGGAGGCGGCGGAGGAGACTACCTCCGGCTCCGAGCTCGCGGCCTTCGTGGACAACAGCGCACTGGAAGAGGATTCTACGGTGATAGCGGTGGGAAAGACTACTGTCCCGTACCGGGAATTTAAGGCGTACTATTATTTTATGAAAAACCGGTATGAGGATGTAATGACGGAGCGCGTGTGGGATTATTCCGGGATTTCCAGCGGGAAGAGCATCGGACAGGAGGCCATGGAGGAAGTAGTGAGGCTGATTATTCAGGTAAAGGTGATCTGCAAGGCGGCAGCCGTTCAGGGAGTGGCGCTGGCCGCGGATGAGAAGGAAGAGGCCGATTACAATGCCAGAACCTGCTGCGCGGAGATTTCCGATTCCGACAAGAAGGAAAACAGCATCAGCATTCCCCTGCTCACCCAGATTTTTGAGGAAAATAAGCTGGCGGAAAAGATGTACAATGTAGTGACGGGTCAGGCGGATGTCCAGGTGTCGGACAAGGATTGCCGGGCGGCAAAGGTACAGCTGATCTGCCTGAAAACATCGGACGGAGACAAGGAGCAGGTCAGGCTGAGGGCACAGCAGCTTCGGGATGAGATTGTGAGCGCTGAAAAGAGCTTTTATACCTTTGCCCGCGCTAACAACCAGAGCGGCGAGATTGAGTGCCTGATTGGACGGATGGATGATCGGAAGGCGTTAGCGGACGCCGTGCTGGGCATGAAGCGCTATGAGATATCTCCTGTAATCGAGGAGAGCGATGGGTTTTATATAGCATATGTGACCCAGGTTCCGGGAAAGGCGCTGAATAAGGAGTATAAAAATCAGGTGATTCAGAAGAGGCAGACAGAAGCGTTTCAAAACGCGTATAAAGAGTGGTCTGGAAAATACGGTGTGAAAGTAAGCAAATCACTGCTGGCGGAATAGCCATCAGTGGGATTGGAGATAGAGTGAAAATGAAAAGAAGCAGCGGAGTACTAATGCCGTTGGCCAGCCTGGATTCCGACTATGGGATCGGGTGCTTAGACGACGCGGCATATCGGTTTGTCGATCAATTAGAGAAGGCGGGGCAGACATACTGGCAGATTCTCCCTATGGGGCCGACCGGATACGGGGACTCGCCTTACCAGTCTTTTTCTACCTTTGCGGGGAATCCCTATTTTATCTCCCTGAAAGAACTGGTACGCAAGGGGTACGTCACGAGAGAGGAATGTGAAAGATCCGCGGAGGGGATGACGGACAGCTGCATCCGGTACGATCTTCTGTACCAGAGACGATTTGCCCTGCTCCGCAAGGCCTTTGCGGCCAGCGGGATCGAGACGGATCAGGGGTTTAATGCCTTTGTCAAGGACAACAGCCACTGGCTGCCGGATTATGCCCTTTTCATGGCCATCAAGGACAGCAAGGGCGGTCAGAGCTGGTCTCTGTGGGAAGAGGACATCCGTCTGAGGAAGCCGGACGCCATGGTTTCCTACCGGAATCATTTGATGGATGATGTGAATTTTTATCAGTTTTTGCAGTATGAGTTTGCCTGCCAGTGGGAGAAACTGAAAAAGTACGCCAACGAAAAAGGCATACAGATTATCGGCGATATTCCCATTTATGTAGCGCTGGACAGCGCGGACGCCTGGGCGGCTCCGTCCCTGTTCCAGCTGGATGCAAAAGGGAATCCCATTCGGGTGGCCGGGTGCCCGCCGGACGCTTTTTCCAAGACCGGACAGCTCTGGGGGAATCCCCTGTATGACTGGGAACAGCACAAGAAGCAGAAATTTGCCTGGTGGACGGAGCGGATTCAGAGGTGCTTCCAGTGGTACGACGTGGTGCGGATCGACCATTTCCGCGGTTTTGATGAATATTACGCCATCCCCTATGGCGACAAGACGGCGGAGAAGGGCAAGTGGATGCCGGGGCCCGGCATGGAACTGTTCAGAACCTTGAAAAAAGAGCTGGGAGAGCTGCCGATCATCGCGGAGGATCTGGGCTTTCTTACCGACAGCGTGCGGGAACTGCTGGAGGATACGGGCTATCCGGGCATGAAGATCATGCAGTTTGCCTTTGACTCCAGAGAGGACAGCGATTACCTGCCCTACCGCTACGAGAGAAATTCCGTGGTCTATACCGGCACTCACGACAACTCTACCACCTATTCCTGGTGGGGAGAGCTGCATAAGGAAGATAAGTCGGTGGCTCTGCGCTACTTAAACCGCGGACCGCTCACATCCAGAAAGAAGCTGACATGGGAACTGATCTGCCTGGCCATGGCCAGCGTATCCGATCTGTGCATAATTCCCATGCAGGATTATCTGTGCCTGCCGGATTCCGCGCGGATCAACACGCCGTCCACTTTGGGCGGGAACTGGCAGTGGCGCATGAAGAGAGGGGCTTTTCAGGACAAGCTGTGCGAAAAAATTCGCCGCATGACAAAATTATATGGAAGAATAAAAAAATAATTTACCAATTCCGATTTTTCTGGTATTATGATATTTAGGGGATAAAGGGCATGCAGGTTCCTGCTCTGTCCCTTTACAGAATTTGAGTTAAAAAGGGGGGAAATACATGGATGCATTAGAAAAATGCTATGAGGAGATGGGCGGCGACTACAAGGGGGTGCTGGGCCGTCTCATGAAAGAGGAGCGGATCATCCGCTTTCTGATTAAGTTTAAAAATGACAACATGCTGCATACATTGGAGGAAGCGTTGAATGAAAAGCAGTGGGAAGAGGCTTTCCGCGCCGCCCACAGCATAAAGGGAGTGTGTGCCAATCTGGGCATTTCGCAGCTGGAGGCTTCCAGCAGCGACCTGACCGAGGCGCTCAGGGACGGGGAGCCGAAAGAGGATATTGCGCCTCTGCTCGGCAAAGTCCGGGAAGATTATGAGTTGACCATGAAGGTATTGGATGCATTGGAATAGATTAGCAGGATAGAGGAGATGCGATGACCACAAATGTATCTGCCAGCGCGGGTGCTGGCGATTGGAGAGGGGCGGATCAGATCCGGGAGATTGAAGAGGGCCGGAAAGCCGGGCTGGATACTTCCCTGTATGATCGAAAGGAATTTCTTGCAATCCAGATGAGGCAGATCCGGCTGGGTCTGGCAGAAGGACTTGACGTGTCAGTTTATGCCAGACCGGAGTACGACTGGTTCCAGATGGAGGAGATCCGCGAGGGCCTGAAGCAGGGCGTGGCGGTGGATAAATACGCCTCGCCGGAGATCAGCTACGACCGCATGAGGCAGATCCGCAAGGGATTAAAGATCGGTCTTGATCTGAGCCGTTTCGTGAAGCTGGACGCCAAAGTGCTGCGCCAGCTGCGCAAAGCGTTTATTTCTAAAGTTAATATTAATGAATATGTCAAGGAGCGGTATGACGCGGAACAGCTGGAGCAGATCCGCATTGCCCTGGAGAAGGGGCTGGTCATCAAGCCCTATCTGGTAAAAGAATTTCGGGGCGTATCCATTCAGGAGATCCGCCTGGGCTTAGAGGCCGGCTTAGAAGTAGAGCGGTATGCCAGCATGGAATATTCCTGGCGGCAGATGAGAGAGATCCGCCTGGGCTTGGAGGGTCGTCTGGATACAAGCCTCTATGAGGATCCGCTGTACAACTGGCAGCAGATGCAGGAGCTGCGCCTGGGTCTGGAAGAGGGTCTGGATATCAGCGAGTTCAACAGCCTCATGTACACCCACACGGACATGAAGCGCATCCGCATGAAGATTCTGGAGCGCTATATAGGCGGCGTCACAGAGGGAGAGCAGGAAGCGGAATCCGTTCAGATAGCCGACTTCCTCATCTCGGTCAGCGCGGATGAGATGGAGGCCTATCTTCAGATCAAGGCCGCGCCGGATCAGTCGTTCAAGAGCTGGAATCTGGAGCAGGCCCTGAGGAAAGAGGGCATCAGCCACGGTGTCCTCTCCGACGAGATCAAGCGTATCATCGAGGAGAAGGATTACAATCGAAAGATACTGATTGCAAAGGGAAAGCCGGCGGAGAAAGGCCGGGATGGTTACTATGAGTTTTTTGTAGGGCAGGAGGAAGGCAAAAAGCCGGCGGTGTTAGAAGATGGATCTGTGGATTATCAGCAGGTCCAGTGGTTCGAGATGGTGGAGGAAGGTCAGAAGCTGGCCATTTATCACCCGGCCACGCCCGGCGTCATCGGCTTTACCGTGCGGGGAGGCATGCTTAAGCCTATCCGGGGCCGGGAGGAGAAGGTGCTTACCGGGAAGGGATTTCTCCTTCTCTTTGACAAGTGTACTTATGTGGCGGCTCAGCCGGGCAAGGCGGATTGCTGCGCGGAAGAGTATCACCTGGAAGTCAGCAAGGTCTGCCTGTTGCCGGAGGTGACCCGGGCTACAGGAAATGTAGATTTTGACGGTTCCGTCATTATAAAGGGAGACGTGGGAAGGGGAGTATCGATCCGCGCCACCGAGGACATCATTATAGACGGAGGCGTAGAGGCGTGCGAGATATTCTGCGGAGGAAGCGTTTTGCTCCGTCAGGGAGCCAACGGCATGGGCGAGGGCAATATCGAAGCAGCCAAGAATGTAGAAGGCAAGTATTTTGAGGGAATTGCTATCAAGGCCGGAGAGAAGATCCGGGCCAACTTCTGCCTCAACTGTCACCTGCGCTCGGAGGGCGACATCGTGATCAGCGGAAATAAGGGAGTTCTGGCGGGCGGCATCGCTCAGGCCATTAAGGGCATTTACACGCACCAGCTGGGAAACCGGGCTCAGATCAAGACGATGGTGCGGCTGGGAGTAAATGACGAAATCCTTTTGGAACAGCGCATGATCGATCAGAGGATGCTCCGGGTTCAGTCGGAGCTGTCCACCCTGGGTAATGCCTTTATTGATTTCCAGCGCAAGTATCCGCCGGAGATCCGCAATGCCATGGAAATATATATCAAGCTGGAAAACGCGATTTATACAAAAGAGCTGGAACAGGAAAAGCTGATCAAGCGCAAGGAGCAGCTCCAGACCACCATCCACCAGATGCAGGGGGCGGGAGCCTATATCCGGGGACAGCTTTTTGAGGGGAGCATATTTGAGATTGACAAGGTCCGCTGGATCGCTACTCCGGCGCAGAATGTTACAGTGAAACGCATAGATAATCGGATTGGCATGTTTAACAATTAGAAATGTTTTTTCTTTGAAGAACTAGGAGGATTGGAAATGGGCAATAAAGTTCTTGTGGTTGACGATATGGATCTGAACCGCGATCTGCTGCAGGAGATGCTGGAGACGGATTACACGGTCATTCCGGCTGAAAATGGGAAAAAGGCGCTGGAGGCGCTGGAGAAGGAGTCTGATCAGATAGAAGCCGTGCTTTTGGATCTGGTGATGCCGGAGATGGACGGCTTTGCCGTGCTGGACGTGATGAAGGAAAAGGGGTGGATCGGCGAGATTCCGGTTATGGTCATCAGTGGCGAGACGTCTCCCGAGGTGGAGCAGAAATGCCTGGATATGGGAGTGGCCGACTTTGTCCGCAAGCCCTTTAACGAGTGCGTGGTCAAGCGGCGCGTAAAAAATACCGTAGAGCTGTTCTCCTATCAGCACGAGCTGAAAGAACAGGTGGAAAAGCAGACGGCTATGCTGAAAAAGCAGAACCGCATTTTACAGCTTCAGGCGGAAAAACTCCGAGAGAACAATATCAAGATCATAGATATTCTGGGCAACGTGGTAGAGTCCCGAAACTTAGAGAGCGGCGAGCACATCAAGCGAGTGAAGGGCTTCGCGCGGATTCTGGGGCTTCAGCTGATGGAGGATTACCCGGAATTTGGCCTGACGGAAGAGATGGTCAATATGATTGCGGAGGCCAGCGCTCTTCACGACGTGGGCAAGATCGCCATTCCCGACAACGTGCTCTTAAAGCCGGGAAGGCTGACGGACAAGGAATTTGAGCTGATGAAATCCCACACCACCAGAGGATGTGATATTTTGAATAATATAGAAGGAATCTGGGAGGACGACTACCGCAAGATCAGCTATGACATCTGCCGCCATCACCATGAGCGGTATGACGGAAGAGGATATCCCGACCACCTGAAGGGGGAGGATATTCCCATCGCGGCTCAGATCGTCTCCATTGGGGACTGCTACGACGCGCTGGTGAGCGAGCGCGTGTACAAGGACGCCTTCAGCAAGGAAGAGGCCTTTCACATGATTGTCCACGGAGACTGCGGCGTCTTCTCGCCGAAGCTCCTGGAGAGCTTCCGCAACGCCAGGGAGAAATTCGAGGAACTGGCGGACAGCAACAGCAACGGCCATCCGCAATGATGCGGGAGTCATATAAATTCAAAAATAAAAAAGCTATGTGGAAAGAAGGAATCTAGTATGGAAAAGAAAAACATTGACTGGTCGAATCTGGGATTCGGGTATCAGAAAACTGCGCAGAGGTATGTGTCCAACTACAAGAATGGCGCGTGGGACGACGGCGCCATGACCGAAGACGACACAGTGACTATGAGCGAGTGCGCAGGCGTGCTGCAGTATTCACAGACATGTTTTGAGGGACTGAAAGCCTATACGACAGAAGACGGCAGGATCGTTACATTCCGCCCGGACCTCAACGCGCAACGCATGGCCAATACGGCGAAGCGCCTGGAGATGCCGGTGTTCCCGGAAGATCGTTTTGTCGATGCTGTTGAGAAGGTTGTAAAGGCCAATGCGGCGTATGTGCCGCCATACGGATCTGGAGCCACCCTGTATATCCGCCCGTATATGTTTGCCAGCGGCCCGGTAATCGGAGTTGCCCCTGCAGCTGAATATCAGTTCCGCACCTTCTGCACTCCGGTGGGACCTTACTTTAAGGGCGGCGCGAAGCCGATTACCATTCGTGTCAGCGACTTCGACCGGGCGGCGCCTCACGGAACCGGACATGTAAAAGCAGGATTAAACTATGCCATGAGCCTTCACGCAATCGTGGACGCCCACAATCAGGGATACGATGAAAACATGTACTTAGATCCGGCAACCCGCACCAACGTAGAGGAGACGGGAGGAGCTAACTTCATTTTCATCACGAAGGATAACAAGGTAGTGACCCCCAAGTCCGACAGCATTCTTCCCTCCATCACAAGACGCTCTCTGATGATTGTGGCCAAAGAGTATCTGGGACTTGAAACGGAGGAGCGGGTAGTTCCTCTGGAGGAAGTAAAGGAATTTGCGGAGTGCGGCCTGTGCGGAACGGCTGCCGTTATCTCCCCGGTAGGAAAGATTGTAGATCACGGCAAAGAGATCTGCATTCCCAGCGGTATGGATGAGATGGGGCCGATTACAAAGAAGCTGTATGACACGCTGACCGGCATCCAGATGGGGCACATTGAGGCGCCTGAGGGATGGATCCATGAGATTCAATAAGAAATCCATGAATCCGTAAGTACCGACGTCTGAGAGAAGGCGCGAATCTTAAATTTTTGTTAAATTAAAAAAAGATTAAACTTTTTTGAGGTTCCTGATAGTCTTGTTATTTGGAAGGGATTTTGTCCTGAAAATATAGACTGGAGGAACCTCAAATGATAAAACGAGTTTTAATTGTGGAGGACAAGCGGCCGACCCGCGACGAGATGAAAGCATTGGTGGAGGAAGTGGATTCCGAGGCGCTGGTGTATGTGGCGGAGAATGAAGAACAGGGATATGCAATTGCCATGAAATACTCCATTGACATGTTTCTGATTGATGTGGTCCTGCATCCGGGAAGGCTGGGACGGGATCAGACAGGAGCTGTATTCGCCTATACGATGAGAGGTGTTCTGAAGTATCGGTTTACGCCCATGATTTTTGTCACAAAATTATATGATCCTGATTTTACCCTGATCAACACCGTGCGGTGCTTTTCTATTCTGGAAAAACCCTACGACCCGGACAAATTCAAGGGAATCATAAGGGAAGGGCTGAAATATCATACGCAGGATCCACGGGACGTTCCCTATTTTTATCAAAAGGACGGCATGCTGGAGGCGGTTTCTCTTCGGGAGATTATCTACATTGACTCCATAAGGGGAAAGCTGTACCTGCACACGCAGGATAAGACAATCATGATAGCGAACAAGCCCGGCAAAACTCTGATGGAAGAGCTGGATCCCAGGGAATTTCTGGTGTGCCGGCGCGGAACTATGGTAAATGTCAACTATATCTGGAAAATTGATCCTGTCAACCGCTATATCTGCCTGAAAGGGACGAAGACAATGCTGGAAATAGGGCCTACGGTCCGGAAGGAATTCCTGAATACGATAAAGAGCATGCTTACAGTGGTGAACTAATGAATAATTTCCCCTGGGAGAGCATAGATTATACAAACACAAATTCAGGGGGAGCAGTTGCAAGAGTATTCGTATCGCCGGACGCCAATCGAGGAACGCGCCGTCATGGTCGCCGAGTACATAATCGGGCATAACGCCACGGTGCGCCAGGCAGCAGGGCAGTTTGGCGTCAGTAAGAGCACGGTGCACAAGGATGTCACGGAAAGGTTGCTTAGGATTAACCCCGCCCTGGCAGCGCAGGCCAGAAAAATACTGGATATTAATAAATCTGAGCGTCATATACGGGGAGGAATGGCTACGAAAGACAAATACCTTCGCGAGAGACATCAGCTGAATTGAAAAACGCATCTTGACATCGAAGGTTCTTTTGTGCTACAATGTTTAGCAAAGCGATGAAGGAAACGAATGTCTGATTGAGCGACTGATTGTCAGAGAGAGATGCCATCGGCTGAAAGCAT
>CANPZR010000044.1 GCA_947589175.1 uncultured Lachnospiraceae bacterium
TCGTCTCCGGCCACACCGCCGGTATGGAAGGTACGCATGGTCAGCTGGGTACCCGGCTCGCCGATGGACTGGGCCGCGATAATGCCGACAGCCTCTCCCACCTGAACCGGCTCCTTGGTCGCCATGTTGGAGCCATAGCACTTCGCGCAGATGCCGATGTGGGACTTACAGGTCAAAATCGTGCGGATCTTGATCTGCGCCTTGTCTCCCGCATCCCGCACTGCCTTCGTATTTACAATGCGCGCTGCGCGCTTCGGCGTAATCATGTGATTAGCCTTGACAATCACATTGCCGTCGTCGTCCTTTATAGTCTCACAGGAATACCGTCCGGTGATTCGCTCCTCCAGCGTCTCAATTACCTCTTTGTCATCCATGAAGGCGCTGATCCACATGCCCGGAATCTCGTCCCCTCCCTTTGCGTCGCAGCAGTCCGTCTCGCGGATTACTAATTCCTGAGACACGTCTACCAGACGTCTGGTCAGGTATCCGGAGTCGGCGGTACGGAGAGCCGTATCGGACAGACCCTTGCGGGCGCCGTGGGCGGA
Source organism: uncultured Lachnospiraceae bacterium (assembly GCA_947589175.1). GTDB lineage: Bacteria > Bacillota > Clostridia > Lachnospirales > Lachnospiraceae > Eubacterium_F. The sequence goes on from CANPZR010000044.1 coordinate 546, forward strand.
GATGAAGTACTCCAATACGTCCAGTCCCTCACGGAAATTGGACTTGATGGGCAGCTCGATCGTGCGTCCGGAGGTATCCGCCATCAGTCCGCGCATACCGGCCAGCTGCTTGATCTGCTTCTCGGAACCACGGGCTCCGGAATCGGCCATCATGAAAATGTTGTTGTACTTGTCAAGGCCGCCAAGCAGCGCGTGAGTAATCTCGTCGTCGGCGTCCTTCCACGTCTCTACTACGGATTTGTAGCGCTCCTCCTCAGTGAGCAGGCCTCGGCGGTACTTCTGGGAAATCACTTCCACTGTGTCCTCGGCCTCTTTGATAATCTCTTTCTTTGCCGCGGGCACCTCCATATCGGAAATCGACACGGTCATGGCCGCGCGGGTCGAATATTTATATCCAAGGGACTTAATCGCGTCCAGCGTCTCCGCCGTCCGGGTAGCTCCCTCGTTGTTAATGCATTTCTCCAAAATCTGCTTTAACTGCTTCTTTCCCACATGGAAATCTATTTCCAGCTTCAGGAAATTATCCGGATTCTCCCGATCCACAAATCCGAGATCCTGGCTGATAATTTCATTGAAAATAAATCTTCCCAAAGTGGACTCGATCACGCGGGACTCCATCACGCCGTCCGCGTTGAGGCCGAAACGGCGCACCTTAATCCTCGCGTGAAGCGTGATCTCGTGGTTCTCATAGGCAATCATCGCCTCGTTGACGTCCTTGAACGCCTTGCCCTCTCCCTTGGCGCCCTCGCGCTCCTGTGTCAGATAGTAAATACCCAGCACCATGTCCTGGGAAGGCACGGCAACGGCGCCGCCGTCCGACGGCTTCAGCAGGTTGTTCGGCGACAGCAAAAGGAATCGGCACTCCGCCTGCGCCTCTACGGAGAGCGGAAGGTGAACGGCCATCTGGTCACCGTCGAAGTCCGCGTTGAACGCGGTACATACAAGCGGATGCAGCTTGATTGCCTTACCCTCTACCAGCGTCGGCTCAAATGCCTGGATACCCAGACGGTGCAGAGTAGGGGCGCGATTGAGCATGACCGGATGCTCCCGGATTACTTCTTCCAGGATATCCCATACAGCCGGCTCCAGCTTTTCTACCATTTTTTTCGCGTTTTTAATATTGTGGGCCGTTCCGTTCGCCACCAGTTCTTTCATGACAAATGGCTTAAACAGCTCAATCGCCATCTCCTTGGGCAGGCCGCACTGATAAATCTTCAGCTCCGGCCCCACCACGATAACGGAACGTCCTGAGTAGTCAACACGCTTTCCCAAGAGGTTCTGGCGGAAACGTCCCTGCTTTCCCTTTAACATATCGGAGAGGGATTTCAGCGCGCGGTTTCCCGGTCCCGTGACCGGACGTCCGCGGCGTCCGTTGTCAATCAGCGCATCCACTGCCTCCTGAAGCATGCGCTTCTCGTTGCGCACGATAATATCCGGCGCGCCGAGCTCTAACAGTCTTTTCAGACGGTTATTTCGGTTAATGATTCTGCGGTACAGATCGTTCAGGTCCGACGTGGCGAACCGACCGCCGTCCAGCTGCACCATAGGACGCAAATCCGGCGGAATCACCGGAATCACAGTCAAAATCATCCAGTCCGGATTATTGCCGGACTCGCGGAATGCCTCTACCACTTCCAGTCTCTTGATGATGCGGGCGCGCTTCTGCCCCGAGGATTCTTTCAGCTCCGCTTTTAACACCTTGGATTCCTCGTCCAGATCGATCCGCTGCAAGAGCTCCTGAATGGACTCAGCGCCCATGCCAACACGGAACGCATCCCCATATGTCTCTCTCGCCTTCTGGTAATCCTGCTCGGTCATGACCTGCTTTACCTGGATTTCCGGCGTCTCGGACTCCAATACGATATAAGCGGCAAAATACAGAATCTTCTCCAGCACCTTCGGGGAAATGTCCAGCATCAGTCCCATGCGGCTGGGGATACCCTTGAAGTACCAGATATGGGACACCGGCGCGGCCAGCTCAATGTGACCCATGCGCTCGCGGCGCACGCTGGATTTGGTGACCTCCACGCCGCATCGGTCGCAGACTACGCCCTTATAGCGGACCTTCTTGTACTTGCCGCAGTGGCACTCCCAGTCCTTGCTCGGTCCGAAAATGCGCTCGCAGTACAGGCCGTCCTTCTCCGGCTTCAAGGTACGGTAATTGATGGTTTCTGGTTTTTTCACTTCACCTCTGGACCACTCCCTGATCTTGTAGGGAGAGGCCAGCGTAATCTTTATTTTGTCATATGTCAATGCTGATTCGATTTCATTTCCAAACTGTGGCATATCTGTAACCGTCCTTTCTATCAATCTGCGCTAATGCTGCTGTCATCATCCAGACCTTCTACGGTTGTTTCACGGAAACCGGCGTCCTCAAAGGATTCGTTCTGGAGCTCGTAGCCGGTGTCCTCGTTCATGAGGTCGTTCACGTTCTCCGCCACGCCCTCCTCCAGCGTCTCCGTCATCATCACTTCGTTGCCCTCCTCATCCAGTACTGTGACGTCCAGCGCCAGAGCCTGCAGCTCCTTCAGGAGCACGCGGAAGGACTCCGGTATGCCCGGCTCCGAAATATTGTCGCCCTTTATAATGGCCTCGTACGTCTTTACACGTCCTACTACATCGTCCGACTTGACCGTCAGAATCTCCTGCAGGGTGTAAGCCGCGCCGTAAGCCTCCAGCGCCCACACCTCCATCTCTCCGAAACGCTGCCCGCCGAACTGGGCCTTACCGCCCAGAGGCTGCTGCGTCACCAGAGAATACGGGCCGGTAGAACGGGCATGAATCTTGTCGTCTACCAGGTGGTGCAGCTTCAGATAGTGCATGAATCCAATCGTGACCTCGCCGTCAAAGAACTCGCCGGTGCGTCCGTCGCGCAGCTGCACCTTTCCGTCCTCCTTGATGGGCACGCCCTCCCATTCCTTGCGGTACTCCTCATTTTTCAGAAGATATTCCATGACTTCGGGATCCAGCACATCCTTATATTTCTTCTCAAACTCGTCAAGCGGCGTATTTACATAGTCGTTGGCCAATTTCAGCGTATCCATGATATCGGTCTCGTTGGCGCCGTCGAACACAGGCGTCGCCACATTGAAGCCCAGCACCTTGGCCGCCAGGCTCAGGTGAATCTCAAGCACCTGCCCGATGTTCATACGGGACGGCACGCCCAATGGATTCAGCACGATATCCAGCGGACGGCCATTCGGCAGAAACGGCATATCCTCTACCGGCAGCACGCGGGAAACGACACCCTTGTTTCCGTGGCGGCCCGCCATCTTGTCGCCTACCTGAATTTTTCGCTTCTGGGCAATGTAAATGCGGACGGTCTGATTTACGCCCGGCGAGAGCTCATCGCCATTCTCCCTCGTGAACACCTTGGCGTCCACGACAATACCGAACTCGCCGTGCGGCACGCGCAGGGAGGTGTCGCGGACCTCTCTTGCCTTCTCACCAAAAATTGCCCGAAGAAGCCTCTCCTCCGCCGTCAGCTCCGTCTCGCCCTTCGGCGTCACCTTGCCGACCAGAATATCGCCGGCGCGCACCTCGGCGCCGATGCGGATAATGCCCTGCTCGTTCAGATCTTTCAGCGCGTCGTCGCCGACACCCGGCACATCTCGCGTAATCTCCTCCGGTCCGAGCTTGGTATCTCTCGCCTCTGTTTCATATTCATTGATATGAACCGAAGTATATACATCCTCCTGCACAAGCCTTTCGCTGAGCAGGACGGCATCCTCGTAGTTGTAACCCTCCCAGGTCATAAATCCGATCAGAGGGTTCTTGCCCAGAGCGATCTCGCCGCCCGCCGTGGACGGACCGTCCGCGATCACCTGTCCGGCCTCGATCTGTTCGCCCTTGGACACGATCGGACGCTGGTTCATACAGGTTCCCTGGTTGCTTCGCACGAACTTGGAAAGCCTGTACTCGTCCAAATTGCCATCCTTCTTGCGAATCGTGATGCGCTCCGTCTCCACCCGCTCGACCACGCCGGCTTCCTTTGCCACGACGCAGTTGCCGGAGTCCACGGCCGCCTTCATCTCCATTCCGGTACCGACCACCGGCGCCTCCGTCACAAGGAGCGGCACCGCCTGACGCTGCATGTTGGAACCCATCAGCGCGCGGTTGGCGTCGTCGTTCTCCAGGAAGGGAATCATGGCTGTAGCCACGGAAAATACCATCTTAGGAGACACGTCCATGTAGTCGATCCGGCTCCGCTCGAACTCGGACGTCTCCTCGCGGAAACGGCCGGAAATATTTTTTCGGATAAAATATCCGTTTTCATCTAACTGCTCATTGGCCTGCGCCACATGATATCGGTCCTCCTCGTCCGCCGTCATGTAAACAACTTCGTCCGTGACGCGCGGATTGGCCGGGTCGCTCTTGTCCACCTTCCGGTAGGGAGCCTCCACAAAGCCATACTCATTGATTCTCGCGTAGGACGCCAGCGAGTTGATCAGACCGATGTTAGGACCCTCAGGCGTCTCGATCGGACACATTCTTCCATAGTGGGAATAGTGCACGTCGCGCACCTCAAATCCGGCGCGGTCACGGGACAGACCGCCCGGTCCCAGCGCGGACAGACGCCTCTTGTGGGTCAGCTCGCTGAGCGGGTTGTTCTGGTCCATGAACTGGGACAGCTGGGAGCTTCCGAAGAACTCCTTCACCGCCGCGGTCACCGGCTTGATGTTGATCAGCGACTGCGCGGAAATCCCCTCGATATCCTGTGTGGTCATGCGCTCGCGCACCACGCGCTCCATGCGCGATAAGCCGATGCGGTACTGATTCTGGAGCAGCTCGCCCACGGCACGGATGCGGCGGTTCCCCAAATGGTCGATGTCGTCGTCGTTTCCGATGCCATACTCCAGATGCATGTTATAGTTAATGGAAGCAAAAATATCTTCCTTTGTAATGTGCTTGGGAATCAGGCGGGGCACGCTCCTGCGGATAGCGTCATAGCGCTCCTCCTCTGTCTTATGCTCCTCCAGAATCTTTTTCAATTCCGGATAATACACTTCCTCTGTAATACCCAGCGCCTTCTTGTCCGCGTTCGGCAAAAACGTGTTCAGATCCACCATCATATTGGAGAGGACCTTCTCCTCGCGGCCCTCCTCTGTGTACACGATTACAAAGGGCACGGCGGCATTCTGGATCTCAGAAGCCAGTTCCTCGGTGAGAACGGTTCCCGTCTCCGCCAGCACCTCGCCGGTAGCCGGACTGACCGCGTCCTCCGCTAACGTCATGCCGGCAACGCGGTTGCGGAAAGCAAGCTTTTTATTAAATTTGTAGCGCCCGACCTTCGCCAGGTCGTAACGTCTCACGTCAAAGAACATGCTATTGACCAGATTCTCCGCGCTGTCCACTGCCAGCGGCTCGCCCGGACGGAGCTTTTTGTACAGCTCTAACAGGCCGTCCTGATAATTCTCAGACGGATCCTTGGCAAAGCTCGCGAGAATCTTCGGCTCCTCGCCGAACATGTCCAGAATTTCCTGGTTGGTTCCCACCCCCAGGGCCCGGATCAGCACCGTGATCGGAACCTTTCTGTTTCTATCTACACGGACGTAAAATATATCATTGGAGTCTGTCTCATACTCTAACCACGCGCCGCGGTTAGGTATCACAGTAGCGGAGTACAATTCCTTCCCGATCTTATCATGGGCAATGCCGTAATAAATACCCGGAGAGCGGACCAGCTGGCTGACGATCACGCGCTCGGCTCCGTTGATGACAAAGGTACCCGTCTCTGTCATCAGCGGGAGGTCGCCCATGAAAATATCATGCTCGCTGATCTCCTCTGTTTCATTATTATGGAGTCTCACCTTGACCTTCAGGGGAGCCGCGTAGGTGGCGTCCCTCTCCTTGCATTCTTCGATGGAATACTTCACATCATCTCTGCACAATTCAAAGCTGACAAATTCCAGGCTCAAATTGCCGTTGTAATCCGCGATTGGCGAAATGTCGCGGAGAACCTCATTCAAGCCCTCTTCCAGAAACCACTTGTACGAATCTGTCTGAACCTCAATGAGATTCGGCATCTCCAGTACCTCTTTCTGTTTCGAGTAACTCATTCTTACGCCTTTTCCAACATGAACGGGACGTATCCTGTTTTTCTCCATTGATGATTTCACTCCTTGTCTTTTCTACAGAACTATGATATAATACTTTTCGATAGGGCTAGTGCGCCTACCTTACCATAATTGTGCATTTTTTATCGTACCACAAATGTAGACAACTGTCAAGAACCAAGTTGCCTTTTTTTTGTAAAATTTCCGAAATTCAAAAAATCCACTTTCCAGCGGGAGATTTTCCCTCGCCGGAACATGGATTTTCTTATTTTTTCAGGATTTATTTTCCAAATTTACGGGCCGATCACAATGAGGCGGATTTATTCCTGCTCCCCGCCGAGCAGCACCTTCTCGATGCCATATTTTTCCGCCAGCTCCTTCATGGTGCCGTCGTCGTAGCACTTCGCGATGAACTCATTGGCCTTCGCCGTCAGATCCGAGTCCTTGCGGAATCCGACGCAGATCGTCTCATCGTTCAGGGGAATGGAAAATCCCAGATCCGAGAAATCCTGTCCTTCGCTCGTGTAGTAGGACGCCATGATAATATCAATCACCGTGGCGTCCGCCTGCTCATCCTTTACGCTCTGAAGCGCGTCCTTCTGCGTGGCATACGGCGTGTAGCGGTAATTTTTGTCCTTGATCAGCGCCTCGCCGGTCGAGCCCTCCTCCAGCGCGAACAAGAAGTGCTGGCACTCGTCCAGCGTGCTGTATTTTTCCATTTCCTCCTTGGGCATGACAACGACCTGCGAATTGGAAAGGTACGAGTCGCTGCAGGAGATCTCGGACTGCAGTTCTTCCGTCAGCGTCATGCCATTCCAGATGCAGTCAATCGTTCCCTTCTCTAACAAATCCGTCTTCTCGTCCCAGTCGATCTCCGTCAGCTCAGCCGAAACGCCCAGACTCTCGGCAAATTTCTCTGCCAGCTCGGCGTCAAAGCCCACCCACTCGTCGCCGGAGCGGTAATCCATAGGGGTAAAATCCGTGATTCCCACGACCAGTGTCTTTTTGTCCTGCACATAGGACAGATCCGACTGCCCCTCCTTCAGCACCGAGGAGCCATCCTCGCTCTTTCCGCCGCAGGCGGTAAGCGCCATCAGCATAACCGCGAGCAACAGGCTGATCAGAGCCTTTCTCTTTTTTGTAACCATTGACTTCATTGCAATTACCTCACTTTGCTGTTAATTTTTTATGTTTTAGCCTTTCGTCTTAAAAAGAAGTCCAAACGTACCCGGACCGGCATTGGTAGAAATCGCCGAGGACGCCTTCTGGTAGACCACCTTTTCAAAGTTTACCTTCTTCCGCACCATCTCCTCGATCTCCATCAGCTCGCTCTGCGTCAGATTCACATAGGTGATGAACAGAAGAGACGTGTCGATCTCGCCCGGCACATTCAGCGATCTGTTTATATACTTACGCCAATATGTCTCTCTGGTTCCCATCAAAATGGAGCTGACCGTCATGCTGCTCTTTTTCAGCACAATGATCGGGTGCAGCATCAGCGCCTCGCAGATCTTGTCGACCTTCGACGGTATTCTCCCCACGCAGGCCAGATATTTGGTACTGGCCACCACGAAGCTGGTCCTGACATTTTTCCGGTCGCGCTCGATATTTTTCAGAATCTCCTCGACCGACATGCCCTCCGCCGCGTTCCTTGCGGCGTTCAGCACGAGTAATCCCGTGCCGCTGGAGAGGTGGCCGGATTCCACCACGGTCACGTTATCAAACGTCTTTGCCGCCTCCAGCGCGTTGGCGTAGCCCCCGCTGGTGTTTTTCGCGATGGAAATGTGAATGATCTGCTGCGTCTTTACCAACTGATCCGCAAAGAACTCCTCATAGGACGCGGGCTCCGGCGGCTCGGAGCGGGCAACCTTTTCGCCCGCGCCCATGTAGGACAGAATCCCCTCCGGTCCGACCTCTATGCCGTCGAGAAAATCTCCCTCCTCCGTGACCACCCGGTAGGGCTTTACGACAATATGGTTTTTGGCGGTCATGGACTCCGGAAGATCGCACACGCTGTCCGTGGTAATCATGACCTGCATCTTCTTTTTGTGGCTTAGAATCGGGCTCTCTATGGTGTTCTCCAGATCGCCCCCGTCCGCCAACTGCACCAGCTCCTTCGGCAGATGGCTCAAAAGCTCCATCTCCAGATCCTTGCCGCTGACCGGCTTTACCAGGTACCCGTCAAATCCCTCACGCCGGTACAGCGCCTGGTTCTCGCTCCCTGCGTTGGCCGTGAGGATGACCACCGGCGTCTCCGTATTGAGTCCGCCCACCTGGGCGCGGACGGCGTGGAGACACTGTATGCCGTCCATCTCCGGCATCAGATGATCCATGAAAATGACATGGTAGCGGTTCTGCGCCGTCTTTTTCAGGCAGGCGGCGCCGCTCGTCGCCGTATCTACATTTACCTTTGTATCGCGCAGCAGCTTTTCCTCTACCATGAGGTTGGTCTCATTGTCGTCCACAATGAGCACGTTCGCCTTGGGCGCCTCGAAGATCTGCTTGTAGTGGTCGCGCACGTTCATTGCGTGGCGGCTCTCCAAGTTCAGCTCGCCCACCTTGTTGTCGTCCATAATCTTCTGCGGCACAACTACCAGAAAGGTGGAGCCCCTCGTGTAGACGCTGTTTACCGTGATCTCGCCTCCCATGAGGTCGACTAGCTGTTTCACGATGGAGAGGCCCAGGCCGGTCCCCTCGATATAGCGGTTCTTCTCCTCGTCCACGCGCTTGAACGCGCTGAACAGATGGGGAATATTTTCTTTTTTAATGCCCATGCCCGTGTCCGACACCGAATATGCCATCTGGGCAATTCCGTTTTCAATGCCCTGGCACTGGATGGAGAGCGTCACCGAGCCCTCCGGCGTGTACTTCACGGAGTTATTCAAAAGGTTGATCAAAATCTGCTTGATGCGGACCTCGTCGCCAAAGAGCTTGGCCGGCGTGTGCTCCTCCACGTCGATGTGAAATTCCAGCCCCTTTTCCCGGGCGCGAACCCAGATCATATTGACGATGTCCGAGAGCATATTTCCGGTATCATAGGTGACCGGCACGATGTCCATCTTGCCGGACTCGATCTTGGACATATCCAGAATGTCGTTGATCAGGGTGAGCAGCATCTTGCTCGCTCCCTGGATATTCTGGGCGTCCGCCGCCACCTCCTCCGATACATTTTCACGCAAAATCATCTCATTGAGTCCGATGATCGTGTTGATCGGCGTGCGGATCTCGTGGCTCATGCTGGAAAAGAAACGGCTCTGCGCCTGGTTGAGCTCCTCGATTTCCTTTCTCTGCTCCTCCGCCCGGTCATTCTCCGCCCGGTACACCGAGTTCTGGAACAGAATCATGGCGCAGGTCAGCACGGTGACCACAGTCAGCGAAATAATGGCGTCCACATAGGTCATATCCACGGTGTGCTGGACCACGTCGGCGGGGTACGCATAGGCGATGTAGCAGCAGACGAGATAAATGGCATAGCCGCTGGCGATCAGCACATACTTTCCCTTGCCCTCCACCACGAGGCTCACGAAGATAAAGCCGAACAGAAACCAGATCGGCGCGCCCCCGTACAGTCCGCCCGACGTGAGAAAATTGTAGGGCAGGACCAGATAAATGACCACCACCGAAATCAGCACGGCGCCTAACTGGATCTTTTTGAAGCGGATGGCGCAGAACACGATGACCGCCAGCAAAAAGATGAACACGAAAAGCGGAATAATGTTTTTTATGCCCGCGCCGGAAAATCCGCCGGCCAACAGGCCGATGATCAGCCCCGCAAGTCCGAAGGTGGATAAAAGGCGGAACAGCCTCTCCTGCAGGCTCAGCTCCGTGCTATTGCGCATCTCCTGAAAAAAGTTTAGTATTTTCTTCATTACAGTTCACCGCCTTTCACCTGTTCTGTCAGCGCCCTCAATTTTTCGGAGGCGGTGTCCATCTCAAAGTCTTCTATATCCCCTCTCACATGGCGGAGAAGCGTGAGAACCGGCGTTCCATGATAGGCAAACCCTCGCAGCTCCTCTACGCACCGCTCCGCCTCGCTCGCCTCAAAGGTCGAGAGGTAATCCTGTATCTTGTCAAACTGATCCGTCAGCCGCTCCGCGGAAATTTCTTCCGCGGCTCCGTCGGACGCCGGTTCCTCCGCGTCAGAGCCGATTCCCAGCGAATCCCGGATGCCCCTCAGCGTGTCGTCGTACTGGCTCATAAGAGCCTCATGATGCTCCTCTATATAGGCGGCGTCCTGGTTCTTGGACGCATCCTCTAAGCTCTTGGCCAGCTCCGAGAGATCGTCCGCGCCGATCATCTTGGAGGAGCTCTTGAGCGCGTGGACGAGGATGCGGTAGTTCTCCCAGTCCTTCTGGTCCCGGAAGCCCTGAATCGACGTCTTTTTGCCCTCGCCGTCCTCCGCGAACTTCGTCAGGAGTTTTATATAAAACTCACGGTCTTTCTGGGAATAGGACAGCCCGCTCCTGGTGTTGATCCCGGCGCGCTCCAAGCGCTCCAGCTCATCCTCACCCTGTTCCCCGGCGGATTGCGCCGATTTCGCTTTTGCCGTACCGGCACCGTTTGTCATACCGGCACCGTTAGGTGACGTTGCGGTACGCTGCGATGACGTTACCGAACGCCTGGATGACGCGGCGCGTTTCGATGTATTCTTTTCTTCCTGCTCGCTGATGTAGACGATCGCGTTCTTCGGCAGCACCTTTTTCAGCACGCGCTCCAGCTCTACCACCTCTACCGGCTTGGAGACGAACTCGTCAAAGCCCTCACGCATGAACATCTCACGGGAGCCGCTGACCGCGTTCGCCGTGAATACAACCGCGGAGAAGGAATTTCCGAAATTCTCAATGTTCCGCAGACGCTTCAGCGTCTCCACGCCGTCCATCCCCGGCATCATGTGGTCGATAAAAATCAGGTCAAATTCTTCGTTCTGACAGATATCAATCGCCTTCTGCCCGCTGTTCGCTGTCTTGATCTTCATCTGATAGTCGTTGAAGATTCCCTCCGCCACCATGAGGTTCATGGGCTCGTCGTCCACGACAAGGATCCGCACGCCCGGGCACACCATGCGCGTGCCGGAGGCAGAGGACGCATCCTCGAATTTCTCCTCATTGAGCACGCCCACCACCGGGAAGCAGTAGAACGGCTTGGGAAGAATCTTCACGCGGCTTTTCCCGGCCGGAGCGAAATCGTCGTCGGCAGTCACGATGACCTCCACGTCCTGATCCATTGTCTCAAAGTAATCCGCGTTTTCCTCGTACTCCTCCTTGCCGATAAAGAGGTGCGTCAGCTTGTAAGCGGAAACCAGCTTTTCCAGATTATCCATGTCGTAGACGCGGTGGAGCGTGATATCCAGCCCCCGGACCATGTGAGTGATCATGCGGTCATAAAAATTGCGCACCTCCGTCACCTGGTATTTCTCCGGCCTCAAGAAGCAGCCTACGCACAGTTCCCTGCGCCTCTCCACCTGCATGCCCGGCGTATCGTCGGCCACCTTCTGGGGAACGCTGATGGACACCGTCGTCCCCTTGCCCTTTTGGCTCTCAATCTGCATGAATCCGTTCATGGCGCGGACCATGCCGTGCACAATGGGGATCCCCAGCCCCAGACCGCCCGCCTGCCTGTCCCGGCCGTGGCTGGACTGGTAAAATTTCTCCGTAATCTTCTCGATGTGCTCCTCGTCTATGCCGATTCCGGTATCTGTCACGCGGATGCACAGGTTGACGCCGTACTCCCTCTTCAGTGCGTAAATCCGGACATAAACGCCGCCCTTTTTGGTAAATTTAATGCTGTTGTCAATCAGATGTTTGATAATCTTTTTAATCTTGCGCCCATCGCCCACAAGAAGCGTGGGGATGTTCGCGTCAATGTCAAAAATCAGCTCTAAGTCGTTATTCTGCGCCATCATCCGGTTGTCCGTGACGATATCATTAACCATCGAGGCAATCATATAGTTGTCCTCACTGACGCTTATGCGGCCCGTGTCAATCTCCGTAAAATCCAGAATATCCTCAATCTGGGCGAACAGCCGGTAGCCGGCCCTCTGCATGGAGAGAATGTCCTTTCTCTTGTCGGAATCGTCCTCGTTGTTCAGCATGACGGCAGAGAGACCGACCACCGCGTTGATCGGCGTCCTAAGCTCATGGGAGACATTGGTGAGAAAATCCTCGGTCCGGCTGTTCACCTCTTCCAGCCTGGCAATCCGCTCATCGGTGTCCTTTTTGTCCATGACATTCTTCTTGCGCAGCGCCTTCATGAGCCGCCATACGAGGAGAATCAGCGCCGAGTGCAGAAGAAGGCGCGAGACAAACAGCGGCGTAAATGCCGACTTATCTTTAATCACAAAAAACACATCGTAAAGCAGTATGCCAAAAAACACAATCACGCAGAAATCCAGCACCGCGTAGACCTCCGCCAAAAAATACAGGATCATGAGGGCAATCATCACGATTGCCAGATCCGGAATACTGCTCTCATGTGTTCCATACGACCAGAATGTCAGCACCATAAAGACAAAATAAACCCACTGACACACATTGCCGGGAACCTTGCCGCTGATATGCAGAATCCAGCATATCGCAAGCCCCGCCACAAGCTGCCAGATATTCAGCATCTCCCAGCCGAGGAGGAG
>CANPZR010000045.1 GCA_947589175.1 uncultured Lachnospiraceae bacterium
CCCCGGATCGTAATGTATTTGGGCTCAAAGTCATTCTCAAAATCAATTCCCATCTGACTTTTCGGCATGTCCCTCACGTGTCCGTTGGACGCCACTACTTCGTAGTTCTTGCCGAGAAATTTCTGGATCGTCTTAGATTTTGCAGGCGATTCCACGATAATAAGATTTTTCGCCATTATAACCCTCGTTTCTGAGCGATATGCCGCTCACATATTTCATGAAATCATGCAGGGGCAAACGATGTTTGGGCCCCGTGGTACACAACTCCAATCAGCATACACCATTTTTTTTAAAGTTGCAAGAAAAAGATTAAACTTTCTTTAACGTTTTTTCCCCCTTTATTCACAAATAGGGGCGTCCGTTCCCTTTTCAAAGCCTTCCCGCCGCATAAAATATCCCTGGGAAACTTCCTCGATCCGCCCCCTCTCCTTCAGGGACAGAAGCTCCTTCATCACGGCGGTGGCGTCTCCCCCCGCCTCGCTCACGATCCGGTTTCGATGCACGGGCATACTTCCCAGGATGTCCAGAATCTTTTCCGCCAGCGAAGAAATTTTTTCTTCTATTATAGTAGTATCTGAGAGGCCATAATATTCCAAAATATCATCCGGCGAGAGAACCGGCACCGCCCCCTGCCGGATGAGGCGGTTGCAGCCCACGCTCAGCGCATCCCCGATGCGTCCGGGGACGACGAACACATCCTTCCCCTGATCGAGGGCCGCGTCGGCGGTGATGAGGGAACCGCTTCTCTCCCTGGCCTCCACCACGAGAATCCCGTCGGAAAGACCGCTTATGATCCGGTTGCGGAGCGGGAAAAAATTGCTCTTTGCCCTCATAAAAGGGGGAAGCTCCGAGATGAGGCCGCCCCGCCTCCCTATGCTCCGGTACAGATTCTGGTGCTCGGCCGGATAGCACACCTCCACCCCGCAGCCCAGCACGGCGAATGTATCGCCTCCGCTCTCCAAGGCGCCCTGATGGGCCCAGCCGTCGATGCCCCGGGCCATGCCGCTGATCACGTTCACGCCCGCCCGTGCCAGCCGGTACCCGAACATCCGCGCCATGTCCCTTCCGTAGCAGGTGCAGTCCCTGGCTCCTACAATGCTGATGGAAATTATCCCCTCCGCGGGAAATTTCCCTTTCCAGTACAGGTGCTTGGGCGGGGAATAAATCTGTCTGAGCCGCTCCGGGTACTCCTCTTCATAATAGGACATATAGGAAATTCCCCGCTCCCGCAGCTTGTTCCACTGGCCGCGCGCCCGCTCCCTCTCCCCCTCGTCCGTCATGCGGGAGGCGATCTTCTCCGTCATGCCGTAGAGAGACATTAGCTGCTCCTTCCCGGCCCCATAAATCTGCTCTAAGGTGAGCTTCTCCCGCCACCGGGCCGTCCTTTTCAGTCCCACTCCGTCTAATGTCCCCAGCCAGAACTCCAGAAATCTGCTGTCATTTTCCATGGCCTACTCCCCCCAGTACTTTCTGCTGATGCTGCGGAAACAGACTGCCTCCGTAATATGGCGCTCCTGAATCTGCTGGCACGCTTCCATATCCGCGATGGTGCGCGATACCCGGATCAGGCGCATGAGCTGGCGCATGCTGCACCCTTTGTCCCGGTAAATCTGCTCCAGATAACGCCTCTCTCCCGCTCCCATGGGACAATATTTCTCCATCAGCTGTCCCGTCAGCTCAGAATTCCAGGAAATTTCTTCCTGCCGGTACCGCTCCGCCTGAATCCGCGCCGCGCGCTGCACCCGTTCCCGAATCTGCCGGGACGACTCCCCCGCACGCTCATAGAGGCCAAAATCCGGAATCCCCGTCTCCACGCACAGATCCATGCGGTCTAACAGCGGCTCGCTGATCTTTGCCAGATATCGTCGGATATCCCCCACCGTACAGCGGCACCGGTCTCTGTCCGGGTAATATCCGCACCGGCAGGGATTCATAGCTGCCACAAACATGCAGTCGGTGGGATATTCGCAGGAATACCCCACTCGGGCCACCGTGACTTTTCCCTCTTCTAACGGCTGCCGCAGCGCCTCTAACGCGCTTCTGGAAAATTCTGGCAGCTCATCTAAAAACAGCACTCCCTTGGACGCCAGCGTGATCTCGCCCGGCGTCGGGATACGCCCGCCCCCGGTCAGGGCCGTGGCCGTAATCGTGTGATGGGGCGACCGAAACGGCCGGACCGCCATCAGGGGATTCTCCGGCTGAAGCAGGCCGCATATGCTGTAGATCCGCGTAAGCTCCAGCCTCTCCTTCCGGTCCATCGGCGGCATAATGCCGGGAATCCGTCTGGCAAGCATGGTCTTGCCGCTGCCCGGCGGGCCGATCATGAGCAGGTTGTGCCGCCCGCTGACGGCAATCTCCGCCGCGCGCTTTACATGATCCTGGCCTGTTATCTCCTGAAAATCTTCCTGAATGGGCGGATCCGCCTCGTCCGGAAGGGGACAGGGCGCAATGGGCGTCCGTCTCTCCTCTCCCCGTAAAAGCATAAGAACTTCTCTCAGATTGTTGACTCCATACACCTGCAGACCCGGCAGCAGGCCTCCCTCAGATGCATTGTCAGACGGAATGATAAATTTTCGGATGCCGGCTCTCTGCCCCTCTAAAATCATGGCAAGAACACCCCGGACGCCCCGCACGCTGCCGTCCAGGCCCAGTTCTCCCACAAAGAGGACGTCCCGCACCGCCTCCTCCGGCAGCTGTCCAAAGGCTGTCAGAAGAGCCGCCGCGATGGACAGATCAAAGCTGGTCCCTTCCTTGCGCAGGCCCGCCGGCGACAGATTCACCGTAATCCGCTTGGCCGGAAAACGCACGCCTACATTGCGCAGGGCAATGCGCACGCGCTCCCTGGCCTCTTTTACAGCGGAGGCGAGAAATCCTACCATGTCAAAAACAGGCAGGCCGTCGTTGACATCTGCCTCGATCTGAATAATCCGGGACTCTAAGCCGAATACATCCGCTCCGTACACTTTACAGAACATTATTTTTGGAATACAGTCTATGGAATTACACTATACCATATTAAAAAGCACTTTACAAGCACGAATGCTCTTCCCGGCGGAGAAAAAATACGTCCGCTCAAAATTTTTCCCGTGCATAATCCGCGCCCGTTCCGGCAATCCTATAACTGTTCCAAACACAATCAAGCGCTGTTCTTTAGCGCGGATGGAGGATAAACCTATGGCTCAGTATAAAGTTGAAATCTGCGGGATCAATACAAGCAAGCTGCCCCTTCTATCCAATGATGAAAAAGAGGAACTCTTTCAGAAAATACTTGACGGAGACAAAGAAGCGCGGGAAAAATATATCAAGGGAAATCTGCGCCTGGTGCTCAGCATCATCCAGCGCTTTCACAACAGCAATGAAAACATTGACGATCTCTTTCAGATCGGCTGTATCGGGCTGATTAAGGCCATTGACAACTTCGACGTGAATCAGGATGTAAAATTTTCCACATATGCTGTTCCCATGATCCTGGGGGAGATACGTCGCTATCTGCGTGATAACAACGCCATCCGCGTCAGCCGCTCCCTCAGAGACACCGCCTACAAGGCCATCTATGCCAAGGAGGCCATGATGAAAAAGCAGGAGACGGAGCCGACGCTGGAGGAAATCTCCTCCGCCATCCAGATTCCCGCCCAGGAAATCGCCTTCGCCCTGGACGCCATCCAGAGTCCGGTGTCCCTCTACGAGCCCGTCTACTCGGAGGGCGGCGACACCCTGTATATCATGGATCAGATCAGCGACAAGAAAAACAGAGAGGTGAACTGGGTCGAGCACCTGTCCTTGAAAGACGCCATGAAAAGCCTGCCGGAACGGGAAAACCGCATTATCCGCCTCCGATATTTCGAGGGCAAGACCCAGATGGAGGTAGCCGATGAGATACACATCTCCCAGGCCCAGGTGTCGCGGCTGGAAAAAAACGCTCTGGGAATCATGAAACACCATCTGCGCCCCTGAATACGCGATCACATTCCTTCCAGACGGAGAATTTCTTTTTTCAGGCGCTTCATGATTTTTTTCTCCAGACGGGAAATATAGCTCTGGGAAATCCCCAGCTCATCCGCCACCTCTTTCTGCGTCAGCTCCCGCCCCCTGGCGTCGCCGATGCCGAACCGGAGGCGGATGATGGTCTGCTCTCTCTCGGAGAGGATCTCCAGAGCCTTGCGGAGCAGATTCCGGTCCACCTCCCGCTCAATATCCTGATAAATAATGTCCTCCCCCGTCCCCAGAATGTCCGACAAAAGCAGCTCATTGCCGTCCCAGTCCACGTTGAGGGGCTCGTCAATAGAGACCTCCATGCGGGTCTTATTATTTCTCCTCAGATACATAAGAATCTCATTTTCAATACACCGGGAGGCATAGGTGGCCAGCTTGATATTTTTATTCGGATTAAATGTATTAATGGCCTTCATCAGCCCGATGGTGCCGATAGAGATCAGATCCTCCACGCCCACTCCCGTGTTGTCGAATTTTTTTGCTATGTACACCACCAGACGCAGATTGTGCTCGACTAACTTGTTTCTCGCCTCCTCGTTCTGCTCCTCGCCCAGGCACTCAATACAGGCGGCTTCCTCCCCCGGCTCCAGAGGCGCCGGCAGAATCTCGGCGCCTCCTATGTAGTGGATGTCGCTGCCGGGATGAAAGATCACATTCTTCCAGTCCGAGATCATGCGAAATTGAAATTTGCCTGGCATAGAAATTCTAAGTAACATAAGTGGTTTCCTCCTAATTGATTGATATTCGTAACATATCCGGGTTCAGGATCAGCTCGTATTCCCCGTCCGCCGAAACAGCGTCCTCATTGACGGCAATCCACGGTTTCTTCAGCTGCCGCCGCCCCGCTTCCGTGTCAAATTCCAGGCTCTCCGCCTGAAAAACCGGCAGCATGCCCCGCTTTGTGCCCACAGCGTGATAGGGAATATAGCAAAACAGCGGCTCTTCCTCCGTCCACAGCTCCTCCAAAAAAATTCTGCTCCCAATGGACACCGGCTGTCCGCCAAATGGCTCCGACAGATGGTTCCCGGTATCCACAAGCCCCTTTCCCCTCAGGCACCGCCCTCTGTAATAAAGGGAAAAGGAAACATACTCCCTCTGCCTTCTGAAATATCCTTTCCAGGCTGAGCAGAACCGATACGCGCCATACGTAGCAGCTCCGGACGCCAGCATCAGGAAAGCCCATTTCCCCTGTATGCCCGCAGCGGACTGCAGATACTGCAGGGCGCCGGACAGGACAAAGGACGCCAGGTAAAACACGGCCGCATTCCGCATCCAGACAGCAAAATCCGTCCTGCCAAACGCCGCCCGGACCACCAGGGCTCCCCCGGCCAGATCAAGCAGCCAAAAGACAGGGGGATAGCGGGGAATGCCGGAGAGAATAAAAAAAACAGCAAGCAGCGCTCCCATGGCGGACGCCAGAATCAGCCGCTTTATCCGTACCGTCCGGTTCTGAAAAAAACTTACGAGCGCCAGAACCCAAAAATCCATCCCCATATTTACAAGGAAAAAAATATCCAGATAAAGCTTCATGGCAATCCCTTCTTTTCGTGGATTATTATAATTTCTTTTCCCTGCACATTTTGTCAAAGGGAGAAGGAAAAAAACAGGAAATCATCTGGCTGGTTCGACAATTTGAGAGCCTCTGCGACAGCATCCGGCATTTTGCCGCCCCGCCCCGGAAAATATTCTGTTTCTCTTTGTCGAAGCACTTGCATATTTGAGGAAAATCTTTTAAAATAAAAGTACGATCTGAATATAGAAAGGAATTTAACGATATGAAGTGCCCTTTTTGTGGAGAAGAAAATACGAAAGTAATTGATTCCAGACCCGCCGACGACAACTCTTCCATCCGTCGCAGAAGGCGGTGCGAGAAATGTAAGAAAAGATTTACTACCTATGAAAAACTGGAGACAATCCCCCTTGTGATCATCAAGAAGGACGAGGCCAGAGAGCCCTACGACCGCTCCAAGATCGAGAAGGGCGTATTCCGCTCCTGCATCAAGCGCCCTATCTCCGTAGACCAGATCAACGAGCTGGTGGACAGCGTGGAGAGCGCCGTTTTCAATCTGGGCGAAAAAGAGGTTCCCAGCAGCCAGATCGGTGAAATCCTCATGGATAAGCTGCAGGATTTAGATCCGGTGGCCTATGTGCGCTTCGCCTCGGTATACCGGGAATTTAAGGACGTCAATACATTTATGGACGAAATCAAGAAACTGTTGGAAAAACAAGAACACCGAAATTAGATTTCAAGATATTTTAGCTTTTCATATCATTCTTCCATTTTTAATGAACCCCCCGCCTCTTTTCCGCATAAGATAAAAGGAAAGAGGACGGGGGGAATTTTTTCATATGCGCATATGCGATCTGAGAGAAAAAGAAGTGATCAATGTCTGCGACGGACAGCGCCTGGGATTTGTGGAGGACGTGGAATTTGACCTGTGTACCGGTGAAATCACCTGCCTCATCGTGCCCGGACCCTGTAAGCTGTTCGGAATCCTGGGGCGCGAGGAGGAATACGTCATACCTCTCTGCCACATCCGCAAAGTGGGGTGCGACCTGATCTTAGTGGAAGCAGACCGGGAGGCCATTCGGAAAAAGTGCGAATGAGCGCTACCTGACCGCCTCCCCCATATAGTAAAAGCCCCGGCTCTCCGTCAGCTTCACAGGGAAGATCCGGCCGATCATGCCCTCGTCCCCCGGCAGGTGGACGACGGCGTTGTTGGACAGGCGGCCCGTCACAAGGGACTCATCCTGTTCATTTTTTTCCTCGATCATCACGGGAACGGTCTGTCCCACCCATTTCCCCGTAATCTGGGCCGAGATGGCCTGAACTTCCCGCAAAAGCCTCGCGAACCGCTCCTTGACCACATCCTCCGGCACCTGATTTTCCATGGCGGCCGCCGGCGTGCCGCTCCGCTTTGAGTAGATAAAGGTATAGGCGCTGTCGAACCGGATCCGGCGCACCACATCTAACGTCTCTTCAAAATCCTCCTCCGTCTCTCCCGGAAAGCCCACAATGATGTCGGTGGTCAGGGAGATATCCGGCATTTTGGCGCGGATTCTCTCCACCAGCGCCAGATAATCTTCCTTGCTGTACCGTCGGTTCATCTTTTCCAGGATCCGGCTGCTGCCGGACTGCAGGGGCAGATGCAGATGGGAACACACCTTGCCGCACTGGGCCATGGCGTCAATGAGCTCGTCCGACAGATCCTTCGGATGAGACGTCATAAAACGGATTCGCTCCAGCCCCTCGATTTCGTTGACACGGCGCAGAAGCTCCGCGAAAGAGATCGGCGCGCTAAGCGTCTTTCCGTAGGAGTTGACATTTTGCCCTAAGAGCATGACCTCTGTGACGCCGTCCCCCACAAGCTCCTCGATTTCCCGCAGAATCTCCTCCGGCTCCCGGCTCCGCTCCCGTCCCCGCACATAGGGGACGATGCAGTAGCTGCAGAAATTGTTGCAGCCGAACATGATGTTGACCCCCGTCTTAAAGGGGTATTTGCGCTTGCCCGGCAGATCCTCCACAATCTCCTTTGCCTCCTCCCACACGTCCATCACCGGACGCCCGGACTCAAACTGCGTATACAGAAGCTCCGCCAGCTTGTAAATATTGTGAGTGCCGAATACCAGATCCACGAACGGATAGCTTTTTCTCACCCGCTCCACCTCGTCCGCCTCCTGCATCATACAGCCGCACAGAACGATTTTCATGTCCGGATTTTTCTTCTTCTGGTTTTTGAGATACCCCAGTCTTCCGTATATTTTCAGATTGGCGTTCTCCCGCACCGTGCAGGTATTGAACAGCACAAGATCGGCCACCGGGTCCTCTGTCTCCCGGTAACCGATCTTCTCTAACACCGCTGTCATTTTCTCCGAGTCCTTAGCATTCATCTGACAGCCCAGTGTCTGAATCGAACAGGTAAGCATCCGCCCCTTTTCCCCGCTGATCTTCTCCACCATCTGACGGCATTTTTCCATAAAATAATACTGTCTCTCCGGTTCGGTCAGGGGCGCCGGACCCAAAATGTCCGGATTCGCGTTTATTTCCATGATTCCTCTCATTCCGCCGCCTTGGGCGGCTCTCCTAAATTTATTTTATTTTCCGGCCTCCTTCCGGCTCCCGAAAGTAACGGCCAGCGTCTTCTCCACAGCGTCTCCGTTGTCGCTGATTTTCACCGTGATTTTACCGTCTTCACCGGCCTGACAGTGGGACAGCCTCTCCTGCAATTCGGCAATCGTCTTCACTTCCCTGCCGTTGAATTTCGTAATGATATATCCTTTGCGCAGCCCTGCCTTTTCCGCGGGCGATCCTTCCGTGACCTCCGCGATGTAAATTCCCTCCGGCATGCCGTAGGCCTCTGCCATTTCTTCCGTGACATCCCGGCCGCTGATGCCTAAATACGCCTGATCCGCCTCATTTACGGTCTTCTGCGTCATCAGCTCCTCGAGAATCGGCTGCGCCGTGGAAATCGGAATGGCAAAGCCCATGCCCTCAATCTCCTCTGAGGCAAATTTGGAGGAATTGATGCCGATGACCTCTCCGCGGCTGTTGACCAGCGCGCCGCCGCTGTTTCCCGGATTGATGGCGGCGTCCGTCTGAATCAGCTTCACGCTGTCACTGTCCTCCGCGTCGATTTCCCGGTCCTTGGCGCTGACATAGCCCACCGTAACGCTGGTGCCATAGCCCAGGGCGTTTCCGATGGCAATGGCCTGCTCGCCCACCTTCGTGGCGTCGCTGTCGCCGATAACCGCGATTTTTATGGCATTTAAGGTATCCTGCGACAGACTGCCCATATCCACCTCGACTACCGCCAGGTCATGGGCCGCGTCGGTTCCCTTCACCTGGGCCGACGCCGTGCTGTCGTCGTTAAAGCGGATCGTCACTGTGTCCGCCCCGTCAATCACATGATTATTGGTGGCAATGTACATGCGGTTGTCCTTCTCCGCCAGAATTATGCCGGAGCCGCTTCCGCTGCTCTCGCCGGTCTGGAGGCCGAATGGCGTGTAGGACGTCACCTGCGCCGTCACGTCAATGGCCACAATGGACGGAAGCACCTGTTCCGCAATGGCCGACACATCGCCGCCCTCCCCGGAGGCCGACACCGTATTTACCGTCGCGAGCTTCGCCGTATCCTGCGCCGGGGCCTCCTCCTCGATCCGGGTTCCCCCGAGCTGTCCCGCCGCATAGTTTACTCCCTGAAACGCCGTGCCCGCCACCATTCCAAAAACAGCCGCAGCTGCTGCTACTTTTACTAATTTTTTCATAGAAAACACATCCTTTCTTCACTCTGCTTCTCAATACTGCTTTCTTGTTTCTCTATGTCTCTAGCATATGCGAAATCTGTGAGTGAAATTTGTAGGTTCTTTGAAAGGTCTGTGTTTGTTTTTTGATGATTCTGTGAACAGGGCCTACGCTTGAAAGTTGCCGAGTACCCGAAGGAACGCCGCTTCCTCCCGGATTCCCCGGAGGGCGTTCTGCACGGAGGCGTCGTCCAAATTCCCCTCGACGTCCACAAAAAAGCGGTACTCCCAGTTCCTGCCCGGTATGGGGCGGGACTCGATCTGCGTCATGTTCAGGTCGTTGTACAGAAAATTGGACAGAATCCGGTACAGCGAGCCGCTCTGATGCGGAAGCTCGATGCACAGCGCCAGCTTGTTGCTCTCCGGCGTGTAGATTTCCTGCTGCCCGATCAGGATAAAGCGGGTGCAGTTATTTTTTTCCTGCTGGATGCTGTCCGCGAGGACGTTTAACCCGTACTCTCTCGCCGCCCGCCGGCTGGCAATCGCCGCCTGGGCGGGATTTTGGTCCTCCGCCACCTTTTTGGCCGCCGCGGCCGTGCTCCCGTACTCGATCTGCTCCATCTGAGGATGCTTTTCCAGATAGCCGCGGCACTGCATAAGCCCCTGCGGATGGGAGAAAACTGTGCGGATTTCCTCCTCCGACGCGCCCGGCAGCGCTAACAGGCACTGATCGATTTTCATAACGTACTGCCCCACAATGGCGTTTTTGTAGTTCAGCAGCAAATCGTAGTTCGCCGTGATGCCGCCGGTAGAGGAATTTTCAATCGGGAGGACGCCGTACTGCGCCTTTCCCTGCTCCACCGCCTCCATCACGCCCTGAAAGCTCGAACAGCTGACGCCCTGAATCCCTGTTCCGAATACATCCTCCATCGCCTGTTGGGTGTGGGTGCCGGGCACGCCGAAATAGTACACCTTCGTCTCATCCGTCACGGGAATCCGCTCCACCCGCCGAAACGCCGTCACATCATCGCTGTGCGACAGCACGCCGTACTGATATTTCCGGCTGATGGATATGATCTGGCTGAACAGCTCCCGCACCGCCCTCTCGTTAAAGGCCCCGTGCGACATGGAGGAGAGCTTCGCGAGCTTTTCCTCCTCCCGCTCCCGGTCAAAGACCGCCTTTCCCGTCTCCAGCTTATATTTTGCCACCTCGTTCGCAACTTCCATACGCTTTTCGAACAGCTCCACGATCTGACTGTCAATCTCGTCAATCTGCTGTCTGGATATGGCTAAATCAATCATCCTCGTCTTCCTTTCGTTGTCCCTCTTTTTCCTCTAACTCCTGTAACAATTCAAGCATCGTCCGGTGCAGCCCCGGATGTATCAGCCACGGCGCGAGCTCGCACAGCGGCCGCAGGACAAATGCGCGCCGGTGCATGTCCCGGTGCGGAATCGTGAGCGTCTCCGTGCACATCATCTTCTCCCCGTACAGAAGGATGTCCAGATCGATGGTCCTCGGACCCCAGCGCACCGTCCTCTCCCTGCCTCCGAGCCGCTCCGTCTCGTGAAGGCGCCGCAGCAGCTCCTGTGGCGAGTACAGCGTTTCTAAGCATACCGCGCCGTTTAAGAAATCCGGCTGGTCCGTGTAGCCGTAGGGCTCTGTCTCAATCAGCCCGGACGCTTGCATATGCCGGATTCCCTCATCCTCCGCAAGCCGCCCAAGCGCCGCCTCTATGTTCGCCCGCCGGTCGCCCATATTGGCTCCCACGGAAAGGTAGACCTCCGTCCAGCCCCGCCGGATGCTGACTCCCACCGTCTCCATCGGAATCGGAATCGGCGCCCAGGGCTTTTTTATCTCCACCGCGACCTCTTTTACCGCGGGAAAACGCTTCAGCACATCCGCGGCGAGATGCTCCGCCGCCGCCTCGATTAACTGATATGTCTTTTCCTCCATGCGCTCCTTTATAAAATGGGCCGCCGCCGCATAATCCACGGATTCGTTCAGGTCGTCCTCACGCCCTGCTCTCCTCACATCCAGATAGAACGTGAGGGACACGAGAAATTTCTGCCCCAGCGCGTTTTCCTCCGGCAGAACCCCGTGGCGGCAGTAAATTTCCATATTTTTAATCTGTATCTGATCCATATTTAATCCGCCTTTCGTATGGCGTCCCACATTTTCAGCGCCCGCACATTTTTCTCCACGTCATGCACCCGCACAAAGGAGCAGCCCTTCATGGCTCCGACGACGTTCGCGGCTATCGTCCCCTCCTCGCGCTCGCCCACCGGCAGCTCCAGCGTCAAGCCAATCACGCTCTTGCGGGACACGCCCAGAAGAACCGGATATCCCAGAGCCGCGATGTCGTCCAGGTGGTTTATGACCATCAGATTCTGCTCATAGGTCTTTCCGAATCCCACGCCGGGATCTAACAATATCTTTTCTCTTTTAATCCCATGCCGTTTCGCTATGGCAAGCGACTCCCGCAGATCCGCCTTCACTTCCGCCATAAAGCCATCGGATTCCCTGTCGGATTTCTGGCTGGCAGGCTCCAGGCTGGAAGATCCCGGGCCGTCGTGCTTTAAGCCGCCGTACTCCGCTCGCTCCCGGTTGTGCATAATGCAGACCGCCGCGCCCGTATCCGCCACAAGCGCCGCCATCTCCGCATCCCGCCGCAGCCCCCAGATGTCGTTGACCATGTCCGCCCCCGCAAAAAGCGCCTCTTTCGCCACCGAGCTTTTCTGCGTGTCCACCGACAGGGGAATGTTAAATCGCTTTTTCAGCTCGCGGATCACCGGAACCACCCGGCTTATCTCCTCCTCCGCCGGGACCGCCGCGTAACCGGGCCTCGTGGACTCTCCCCCTATATCGATCAGGTCGGCTCCCTCGCCGACCATCTTCTCCGCCTGTCTCAACGCCGCCAAGGTCCCGCTGTATTTCCCGCCATCTGAAAAAGAATCCGGCGTCACATTGAGAATCCCCATCACATAGGTTTTTTCTCCAATAGGAAAATCTCTCGTTCCAATCCTCATGACGCCCTTCCTTTCAAACTGCTCACATCGAGACCATCTGCATAAACGCCTGCCGCAGGCTCTCGTTCTCCTCAAAAACGCCCCGCGCCGCGTAGGTCACAGTCCGGCTTCCCGGCTTCTTCACGCCGCGCATCGTCATACACATATGCTCCGCCTCCGCCATGACCATAACTCCTTTCGGCGCCAGGTACTTCATCACCGCGTCCGCAATCTGACCCGTGAGCTGCTCCTGCAGCTGCGCCCGCCTGGCGTAGACCTCCACCGTCCGTGCCAGCTTGCTCAGTCCCACCACTTTTCCATCCGGCACATATCCGATATGCACTTTTCCGCAAAAGGGAAGCAGATGGTGCTCGCACATCGAATAAAACGTGATATCCTTTTCCACCACCATGTCGCCCGTCTCCGCGCGGAAGGTCTTAGACAAAATCTCCTTCGCGCCCCCGGTGTACCCGCCAAAAATCTCCTCGCACATGTCCGCGATGCGCCGGGGCGTCTCCACCAGTCCTTCCCGGTCCGGATCCTCCCCGATTCCCTCTAAAAATAACTGAACAGCCTGTTCAATTTTTTCGTGATTCATATGTACCTCCTCAACCGTGGTCTGCGGAAATTAATCACATAATAATATATCATTTCAATGACAAACATGCAACTGTTTTGGTTCAGCTCAATATTCCTTCGTTATCTCTCCCTCTATGCCGTACAGCGTCTTAAAACAATCCACATCCGACGGATCCCGGATCAGCATTACCTCCTCGATCTTCCCTGTGTGGATGTCCTTAAATCCCGCTGTCTGCTCGCCCGTACAAATGCTGGCCTTGATCACCGGTATCTTGTTCTCCCTGTCGTATGACTGGGTGATTGATTTCTTCTTGAACAGTCCCATCATTTCCACCTTCTTCTTTGCGTCTTTTGTCTCAAATCGAATTATAACGCATTTAGGGAAGTAATTCAAGCAAAGCTGGAAT